>CALBAF010000621.1 GCA_937926415.1 uncultured Actinomyces sp. | reverse complement strand
GGAGGTGTTTTTCGTGTGGATTTCTGCCCCGTTGTTACAAACGTCGTCAATCCGAGGGCTTTTTCGCTGAAAAAAGTGGTTTTTGGGCTTAGATTGACGACGTTTGTCACAGGGGTTCTCGCGAGGTGATTGGAATCGCGTTGGTTTGACGACGTTTGTAACATTGGCCGCCCACTGGTCGCCCGGCCAGGCCCCGTGTCTCGAAGCGTTCCCTATCCTCAGTTTCGCATGCAATTCCCTGACACCTGCAGTTCGTCACTTAGTGAAAAGCCAGGAATTTCAACGATTACATTTCAAAGCATGAAGTGTATGTGAGGGAATTGCATGCGAATATGTGCCGATCAGGCCCCGCCACCGCCCACGGGTACCGCCGCCTGGCCCTGTAGGCCAGCTGGGCCTGTTGTCTGAAACTGTCGTCGCCTTTGCGGGTGCTGGCCGAGCCTCGATTGAAACCGTCGTCGCCTTTGCGGGTGCCGGCTGAGCCTCGATTGAAACCGTCGTCGCCTTTGCGGGTGCTGGCCGAGCCTCAACTGAAACCGGCATCGCCTTTGCGGGCGCTGGCCGAGCCTCAACTGAAACTGCCATCGCCTTTGCGGGTGAGAATTGGGTGTTTTTGGCGCGTTTTTCGCTTGCATTGGTGTTGTCGGTTTCAATGGGTGTTGTTCAGGGGCGAGCATTGGTGATGGTGGTTTCACGCTGGCCTGCATCAGTGGCCGTAGAGGTGTCATTGGTTGCATCGTCGCGCCGTGGCTGTGTCCTATGCGCGAAAAAGTTCTCCCTGCGCGCTCACAATGGCTCACAATCGGCGTTTTGTGGCGTGCTGGGCGAGTTTATTCGCGATCTAGCAGCCGTGTGATCCTGTTGGGCGATCTTTGTCGCACCGCGGCCCTGGTAGTTGGCCCCTCTACTGGCAGTGTTAACCCTTCAATGCGCAGCTACACCCTATGGGTGGCATGGTGGGCAGCCCGCCTAGGCCACCATCCATCGGGTCAACGTGCGTATGAAGGGGCCCAGGCCACCAGCTGTCGGCCTGAGGTGGCGGCTGGGTGCAACGTGCGTTGGCTGGGTGTAGCGCGTAAGCGGTCGGGCGTCATGTGCGGCTGGTTGTGCTCACGCGTGCGTACAGGAGCGCCCCGCCCGAACCCGGGCGGGGCGCTACCGCAACCAACAATCAGGCGTTCTGCAGTACCCCCTGAATGGCGAACATGAGGCCCACCATGATCGTGTTGTTGAGGGCGTGGAACAGCCACGAGTACGCCACGTTCTTCCCGGACATTACGTACACGAGCGTCACGGCGATGCTGATGGGCAGGTACGAGAAGAAATCCTGCCACTGGTGAGAATGCATGTAGGCAAACAGTGCCGCGGAGATCGATGCGACGAGCCACGTGGGTGCGTATGCGCTGAGCTTGCCGATGAGGATATGACGGTAGAAAACCTCTTCGACCATGGGTACCCCGATGGCGACGAAGAAGCAGAAGATGAGTCCCGTACCGCCGTCAAAAATTGCGTTGATGACGGCCTGCTGGTTATCGGCGACCGGCGGGTTGAGCCCGTAGAGGGCGATGCGGGTCGCGGCCTGGACGATGACGACCAGGATCCACAGGCCGAAAAGCAGCAGGATCTTCAAGAAGGAGTGCGTGCGCAGGTAGGTGAAAGCGGGGAAAAACTCGCGCGAAAATAGTGCCAGGACGATGATCAGGAAGACCGTGTCGACAGCGAGGTTGATGGCCGTCAGGTTCCACGACTCGGGGAAGAGGGACATGGGAACGACGCGCAGCAGGAAGAACGTGGCGTAGGGGATGCCGAAGATCGCGATGCGCACCCAGTCGGCGCGGTTGGGA
>CALBAF010000620.1 GCA_937926415.1 uncultured Actinomyces sp. | reverse complement strand
CCTGGCGCTCCTGGGGGAGCCCACCGCTGCCCACGTGGAAGGCGGCTGCAACGGCACGCTGCGCGTCATCGCGCACTTCCCGGGACGTGCCGCCCACTCGGCGCGAGCGTGGATGGGCGTCAACGCGATTCACGCGATGGCCCCTGTCATCGAAGGAATCGCCGCCTACGGTAATCCCGTCGTCACGGTCGATGGCCTTGAATTCCGCGAATCCCTCTCGGTCGTGCGCGTCGAGGGAGGCATCGCGAACAACGTGATCCCCGAGGCCGCCTCGATGACCGTTAACTACCGCTTCGCCCCCTCGAAGCGCGCCGACGAGGCCCTGGAGTGGGTGCGCGGGCTCTTTGAGGGCACGGGTGCCACGATTGAGGTTGATGACCTGTGCGAGGGTGCCAGGCCGGGTGCTGACTCTGACGTCGCCCAGCGCTTCCTGTCGGTCGCCCGCCAGGTCGCAGCATCGCGGGGCGAGGAGCTGCGCCTGAGTGCGAAGGTCGGGTGGACCGACGTCGCGCGCTTCACCCAGGTCGGCGTGCCCGCCATGAACTTCGGCCCGGGCGACCCGCTCCTGGCGCACACGCGCGACGAACATACGCCCGTATCCGATATCGTGAAGGTGCACGACACGCTGCGCGCGTTCGTGCTCGCGCAGCCGGCACCGATGCCGGCACCACACAGGGAGGCATGACCATGACTAAGCCGACGAACACCTACCGTCGCGGATCCGTCGTCCTGCGAGGCGACCAGATCCCGCGCATGACTGCGGACGCATCGCTGCTCCAATCTGACCAGAGCGCGGATTGGAAACACGAGGACCCGTGGCGGGTCCTGCGCATCCAGTCCGAGTTCGTCGAGGGCTTCGAGGCCCTCTCTGAGGTCGGTCCGGCCATCTCAGTGTTCGGCTCCGCCCGTACCCGCCCCGACGAGCCCCTCTACGAGTGCGCCCAGCGCGTCGGCGAGCTCCTCGTGGATCGAGGCTACGCGGTCATCACGGGCGGTGGCCCCGGCATGATGGAGGCAGCGAACCGCGGCGCGTGGGAGGCCGGCGGAACGTCGATCGGCCTGGGGATCGAGCTGCCCCACGAGCAGGGCATGAACCAGTGGGTGAACCTGGGCGTCAACTTCCGCTACTTCTTCGCCCGTAAGACCATGTTCGTCAAGTACTCGCAGGGCTTTATTGTGATGCCCGGTGGTTTTGGGACCATGGACGAGCTCTTCGAGTCGGCGACCCTCGTACAGACGGGGAAGATTCGTTCCTTCCCGGTGGTCCTCGTCGGGACCGACTACTGGTCGGGCCTCGTCGATTGGATCCGTTCCTCGATGGTCGATGCCGGCATGATTTCGCCCGGCGACGTGGACCTACTCCACGTTGTTGATGATCCGGAGGAAGCGGTGCGCCTGGCGACGGGTGCCTAGTAGTTTTGCATCCTTTATGCGGGTCGTTTGTGCTGTCAAACTCCTGGTAGCACGGGCCTAATTAATCGATTGGCTTATTTTCCTTTGATTAGTCTTTGCGAGGTGTTAAGGAAAATTGGCACTTATCCGGTAAAATAGGTGTGTTACCCCGCCTGAGGAGGCGCGGGCATAACTCTGAGAAGGAGTACTCTCATGGCAGCAATGAAGCCTCGCACGGGGGATGGACCCCTCGAAGTCAGCGCCGAAGGGCGCGGTATCGTCATGCGAATTCCCAGCGAAGGGGGCGGGCGGCTCGTCATCGAGCTGAACGCGCAGGAGGCGGCGGAACTCGCCGAAGCTCTCGGAGCGGCCATCTGACGGATAGTGGAGAAGCGGCGGAACAGGATCTCCT
>CALBAF010000619.1 GCA_937926415.1 uncultured Actinomyces sp. | reverse complement strand
AGGCCCCCAGGCGCTCGCGCGGCGAGCTGGCCCAGTGGATGAGCGAAGCTGGCTACCGCCCGGACGATGTGACCGAGGGAGAGGCCTCGCCGATCGCCGCCGTCGCGCCCGACGGCACCGTCCTGGGCCTGCTCCGCATTGATGCAACTCGCCTGCGCACCGTCCTGGTTTTCTAGAAAGAGACTCATGAACGTCTGGTATTCCCTCTCTGACATTCCCGGAAACGAGGCCAGTGTCGTGACCATCGGCAACTTCGATGGCATGCACAACGGACACAAGAAGGTCATCTCCACCTGCATCGAGCGAGCCCATAAGCTCGGCGTCGACGCCGTGGCCATCACCTTCGACCCGCACCCCATCCAGGTCCACAAGCCGGAGGTGGGCCTCCAGCTGATCTCCCCGCTGCGCGACCGCCTCGACGCGATGGCTGCCGCCGGACTGGACGCCACGCTCGTCGCCCACTACGACGCGAGTGTCTACAGCCTCGAAGCCGATGAATTCGTCTACGAATACCTGGTGGAGCGCTGCGGTGCGCGCGAGGTCGTCGTCGGCGAAGACTTCCGTTTCGGACGGGGTAACGCGGGCACGATTGACACGCTGCGCGAGCTCGGACGCCGCTACGGCTTCAACGTCATTACCGTCACCGACATCGAGGCGCCCGAGGGGCGCCGCTGGTCCTCCTCATGGGTGCGCGAGCTCCTCGCCGCCGGCGACGTGTCCGGCGCGGCCCGCGTCCTCGGACACCTCCACCGCATCCGCGGAACCGTGTGCCACGGCTTCAAGCGGGGCCGAACCCTCGGCTTCCCGACCGCGAACCTGTCCGAGGACGTCGAAGGGGTCATCCCCGCGGACGGCGTCTACGCCGGGTGGGTCGTGCGTGCCGTGCCCGGTACCCAGTCTGCTGAGTTCCTGCCCGCCGCCATCTCCGTTGGCACGAACCCCCAGTTCAACGGCGTCGAACGCACCGTCGAAGCCCACGTCCTGGGCCGCTCCGACCTCAACCTGTACGGCGAACGCATCGCGGTGACCTTTGTGTCGCGCATCCGCCCCATGCTTTCGTTCGATTCCCTCGACGAACTGCTCACGCAGATGGACGACGACCTGCGCCAGACGGCCTCCGTCCTCGGCATCGGCGTCGCCGGCCGCGTTGACCCGGACTCCGTCACCGCGCGATAGGGTGCCCTCCGCTTCGCCCGGTCCCGCGCCCAAGGGGGCGCACACACCCAGCCCGAGGCCTGGGAGCGCGGGTGGGGGAGGGGAGAAGGCCTCGTCAGAGGGTAGAATCGTTAGCTTGGTCGCTCATTGTGGGGATAATGGCGGTGGCGTGCTACTGTAGAAAGGCCGTACACCGGCCGCGGACTGTCAGCACCCGGGAAAAGCCCGGATGCCCCGCGCAACGAACACAAAGGAGAAGCCTGTGCCGCTGAGCAAGGACGTCAAGGACCAGATCATCGCCGAGTACGCGACCCACGAGGGCGACACCGGTTCCCCCGAGGTGCAGATCGCGCTGCTGACCCGCCGCATCAAGGATCTGACCGAGCACTTCAAGACCCACACGCATGACCACCACTCCCGTCGTGGCCTGCTGCTGCTGGTCGGCCGTCGTCGCCGCCTGCTGGGTTACCTGGCTGACATCGACATCGAGCGTTACCGCTCGCTCATCGAGCGTCTCGGCCTGCGCCGCTGATTTTGGGCCGGCCCGCCTCCCGTAGCGGAGACGGGCCGGTTTTCACACGCCCACCTCGGGCAAACCGTTATTTTTCGCGCGAAAGCCGCCGGTTTTCGACAGTGGCCTACGGAGCGTTTATCCGTGGGCTTCGATCGAAGGCCGAAGTGGAGCGCGACACCAACAAACCAAGGAGAAACGCCCCATGATGGAAGGCTCCGACATCGTCGCCGCAGAGGCGATTATCGATAACGGCCGTTTCGGCAAGCGCACCGTGCGCTTCGAAACCGGCCGTCTCGCCAAGCAGGCCGCCGGCTCCGCCCTGGCCTACCTGGATGATTCCACCACCGTTCTGTCCGCCACCACGGTGGGCAAGAACCCCAAGGACCAGTTCGACTTCTTCCCGCTGACCGTCGACGTCGAAGAGCGTCAGTACGCCGCGGGTCGCATCCCCGGTTCCTTCTTCCGCCGCGAAGGCCGTGCGGGCACCGAGGCCATCCTGGCCGCCCGCCTCATCGACCGCCCGCTGCGCCCCGGCTTCGTCAAGGGCCTGCGCAACGAGGTCCAGGTCGTCGAGACCGTCCTGACGATTGATCCGGACGACGCCTACGACGTTCTGGCGATCAACGCCGCGTCCATGTCGACCCAGATCGCCGGCCTGCCCTTCACCGGCCCGATCGGCGGCACCCGCCTGGCGCTCATCGATGACCAGTGGGTCGCGTTCCCGCGCTGGAGCGAGCTCGAGCGTTCCGTGTTCAACATCGTTGTCGCGGGCCGCATCGTCACCAAGGAAGACGGCTCCGAAGACGTCGCGATCATGATGGTCGAGGCCGGCGGCGGCAAGAACCAGTGGGAGCTCATTCAGGCTGGCGCCACCGCCCCCACCGAAGATGTCGTGGCCGACGGCCTCGAGGCCGCCAAGCCCTTCATCAAGGTCCTGTGCGAGGCTCAGCTCAAGGTTGCCGAGAAGGCTTCCAAGGAGACCGTCGAGTTCCCGCTGTTCCTGGACTACACCGACGAAGAGTACGCCGCGGTTGAGGAATACGCGGCCGAGAAGGTTGCCCAGGCCCTGCTGACCGAGGGTAAGCTCGCCCGCGACGAGGCCGTGGACGCCGTCAAGGAAGAGATGCTCGAGGCTCTGGCCGAGCGCTTCCCCGAGTCGGAGAAGGCCCTCAAGGCTGCCTTCCGCTCGCTCGAGAAGGCCACGATCCGTAACCGCACCCTGCGTGAAGAGATCCGTATGGACGGCCGCACCCCGCGCCAGATCCGTTCGCTCTCCGCCGAGGTCGAGGTCCTGCCCCGCGTGCACGGTTCCGCCCTGTTCCAGCGTGGCGAGACCCAGATCCTGGGCGTCACCACCCTGGCCATGCTGCGCATGGAGCAGCAGATCGACAACCTGTCGCCCGTCAACGCCAAGCGTTACATGCACCAGTACAACTTCGCCCCGTTCTCGACGGGCGAGGTCGGCCGCGTCGGCTCCCCGAAGCGCCGCGAGATCGGCCACGGCGACCTGGCCGAGCGCGCCCTGGTCCCCGTCCTGCCCGACCTGCCTGCTGTCCTCATTCCCCAACCGTGGCTGAACTCAATCCCGCACAGGCCCAGGCCGTCAAGCACCTGGACGGCCCCAGCCTGGTCATTGCCGGCGCCGGCTCGGGCAAGACCCGCGTCATCACCGCCAAGCTCCTGCACCTGATCGATGCCGGTTTCACCGGCCGGGCCATTGCGGCCATCACCTTCACCAACAAGGCGGCGGCCGAAATGGCCGAGCGCTTCGCCCAGCAGCGCAAGCTCCCCGCCTCCGAACGTCCGACCATCTCCACCTTCCACTCGCTGGGCATGAAGATGCTGCGCACCAGCGGCCGGGGCATCGGACTCAAGCCCTCGTTCTCGATCTTCGACAGCGACGACTGCGCCGGCCTGCTGGCGCAGCTCCTGCAGACCACCGACCGCAAGCTCATCCGGCTGGCTGCCACGCGCATCTCGCTGTGGAAGAACGCCATGGTCGAGCCCGAGACGGCGCTCAAGGAAGCCCGCGGCGAGAGCGAGCTGCGCATCGCCCGCGCCTACATGGAGTACCAGGCCACACTGGAGGGCTACCAGGCCGTGGACTTCGACGACCTGATCCGCCTGCCGCTCAAGCTGCTGCGCCAGGACGAGGAAGCCCGTCGCCTCTGGCAGGAAAAGCTGCGCTACTTCCTGGTGGACGAGTACCAGGACACCAACGTGGCGCAGTACGCGCTCCTGAAGGAGCTGGTGGGCAACCGCACGGGCCTGACGGCCGTGGGCGACGACGATCAGTCCATCTACGGCTGGCGCGGCGCCTCGCTGGAGAACCTCAAGCGTCTGGGGCAGGACTTTCCCAACCTCACCGTCATCAAGCTGGAGCAGAACTACCGCTCCACCCGCACCATCCTGCACGCGGCCAACACCCTCATCGCCAAGAATCCCAAGCTCTACACCAAGACGCTGTGGTCGGCCCTGGGCGAGGGCGATCCGCTCAAGGTGCTGCCCTGCGATGACGACGAGGACGAGGCTGAAACCGTCGTCAAGCGCATCCAGGCAGCCCGCTTCGAGAAGCGCCTGAAATGGTCGGACTTCGCCGTGCTCTACCGCGGCAACCATCAGGCGCGGGTCATCGAGCAGATGCTTCGCAAAGAGCACATCCCCTATCAGATCTCCGGCGGCCAGTCGTTCTTCGACCGTGCCGAGATCAAGGACCTGTGCGCCTACCTGCGCCTGCTGGCCAACGACGACGACGATCCGGCCTTCATCCGCGCCGCCACCACGCCACGACGCGGCATCGGCCCGCAAACCCTCAAGCTGCTGGGTGAATACGCCGGCGAGCGTGACATCAGCCTGTTCCAGGCCATGTTCGAGGCCGGCGTGGAAAGCCGCCTGACCGATCGGCAGCTGCATCCGCTGCGCGTCTTTGGCGACTTCATCAACCGCCTGAAGTGGCGTGCCGAGCGCGAACCCGCCTCCACCGTGCTGGACGCGCTGATCAGCGCCATCGACTACCAGGCCTACCTGTCCGAACAGGGCGACGAGCGCAGCGCCACCACCCGCTGGCAGTACGTCTGCGAATTCCGTGACTGGATCGGCAAGCGCGCCGACGACGACGGCAAGACGCTGGTGGACATGGCCCAGCACATCTCGCTCGTGACCCGCCTGGAAGGCCGCGACGAGGACGGCGACGCCGTGCGCCTGTCCACCGTCCACGCCAGCAAGGGCCTGGAGTACCCGCATGTTTTCCTGATCGGCGTGGAAGAAGGCATCATGCCCCACGCCGGCCGCGAAGATGACGGTCTGGATGACGTGAACGGCTCGCCCGTGGACCGCGAGAAGATCGACGCCGAACGCCTAGAAGAAGAGCGACGGCTGATGTATGTCGCCATCACCCGCGCCCGCAAGAGCCTCACGCTCTCATGGTGCCGCCAGCGCAAGCGCGCCCGCGAGATGGTGGACTGCCAGCCCTCACGCTTCATCACCGAGATGCAGCTGGAAGCCGAAGGGACGCGCAACGTCCCCGTGTCGGCCGACGAGGCCCGCAAGAAGCTGGCGGCGCTGCGCGCCATGCTGGAACAGCGCGGCGCCGTCCCCAGCTGAAAGGAAAACGCCCCATTCCTGCAGGCCGGAACCTGCACGAATGGGGCGCTGAAAAGAAAGTGGTGACTTACTCGTCGCCTTCTTTCTTCTCTTCCAGCTTGGGTGCCTCGAAATTGGCACCGCCCTCGTTGGCCATGTAGACCACCGCGTTGGCGACCTCCTGGTCGGAGTACTCACCACCCGCCTGCGGCGGCATGGCGTTCTTGCCCTTCGTGGCCGACTGCAGCAGCGTATCCAGACCCTGCGCAATGCGCGGTGCCCAGGCGGCCTTGTCGCCGAACTTGGGTGCGCCCGAAACGCCCGCCGTATGGCAGCCCGTGCACACGCCCTTGAACACTTCCTCACCGGTCCGGGCCGGACCACCCTTCTTCATTTCCTGCAGCTCGAAGCCGGCCACCGGACGGATGCGTGCCTCGATGACTTCAGACGACATCTCGTCGGTCGCACGCGGGCGGCTGCCGGACGCCCCGATCATCGCCGAAATGATGACAACCGGCAGGACCAGTGCCGCCGTCACCACCACGACCAACTGGGTGTTCGACTTGAAGAACCGCATCTTCTCGCCGGTCTGCTTGCCGGCCGGGGTGCCAGGAGTGTTATTGGCCATGAATGCTCCGCGCTGCTTTCTCTAGATTCCAGGTATCCGGGCACGGCACGCATTCCTGCCTGCGGCAGGTCGATCAGGGCCGGCACCCATGATGAATCGCATTTTTATAGAGCAAAACCCTACTGATCGTGTTGATCAGGATCAGCTCCCGGCCAGAGCGGCCCGCCAGACGGCGTCATGACCTCCCTCGGGACAGAGAATGCGCGCTGCCCCGGCACGCCTCCTCGGCAGCGCCCCCAAGAGATCACACAACCTGCCCAAATTACAGGCAACCCACTTTCCTTCCCTCCCTGGCCGCCAGCACTGGACGCCCATCCGGAAAAGCTGTATTCTTCAAAAGCTCAGCGCGCCCGTAGCTCAGGGGATAGAGTATTGGCCTCCGAAGCCAAGGGTCGCACGTTCGATTCGTGCCGGGCGCGCCACTTCCCCTTCCTGGTGGGGCCTTCATGTCCGCATCCACCCCTGCCCAGCGTACCCTCACCACCGCCCGCTGCCTGCTGGCCGCCGGTGCCCTGGTTTCGGCCTCCGCCATCGTACGCTCCTCCATTGCCGGCACCCTGCTGGCCTGGCTGCTCATGCTGCTGGGCGGCGGCATGCTGGTGGCTGCCC
>CALBAF010000618.1 GCA_937926415.1 uncultured Actinomyces sp. | reverse complement strand
CGCTGTCAGCGCTTCCTGCGCGGCGAGGATCGACTCGATATCGCGTGGGTGGGCACGAAGCCGGCACGGGCCGCGTCCGCGGACGGTTCGCCCGTGGAGCTGCCCGCAGAGGACGAGCGCCGCGACGGCTCGGGAGTGCCGATCACTTTCGCGATCGCATCGATCGGCTGACGCGCCCTCCTAGTGATGGCGGTGGGGTGGCCGGGGTTTCTCCCGACCACCCCACTGCTCTGTCAACTTCTGTGTCGCACCTATTTCGCGTGATAACGGGGGCTGGTTCCCAGGTGCGTGGGAACCGTGACCATCGGATCGGCGATCAAGGATTCATCCAGGCCTCTGTAGGCATACGAGTTATCGTTGACGATCTGCAGGGGACTAACGACCCCGTCCGCATACTGCTGGACTTCATCGGGTGTCGGATTCGATCCGTTCCCCTTGTCGGCGAGCGGGTTAACGTCGGGCAGCGTCGTGGGATCTGTATTGAGCATTGCCCCCGGATCGATGCCGCCGTATCCGGTGTACTGATTCCAGGTGTGGTCCGGGTTGAGGCCCGTCTTCACGAGGAGCTGGAGCAGCTGGTTGGAAGTCGCATTCGGCCACTTCTGGCGGGCGAGGGCGAGGACACCGGCGACGATGGGCGCGGATACTGAGGTACCTGACACCTCAGTGAGCTGGTCAGTCGACGGATCACGAAACTTAACCGGTCCACCAACAGCGGTTGTCGATATGCCTTGCCCCCACGACGAATAATCTTGACGGTTGCCATCAATACCGATCGCACTGACGCCAACAACTCCGGACCACTGGGACAAAGCAGTTCTGTCCCCATCTGTTGCCTCATTTCCCGCCGCAGCCGTGATTATGACCCCCTGGGATATCGATCGTGCGATCGCCCATTTCAGTTCATCACTGTGGAGGCTACTCGAAGCGGACACATTGATGACCTGAGCGCCATCATTCATCGCCCAGTTCAAAAGCCACGGATACTCAGACTTCGCGATCCCATTGTTATCTCGACAGTCTGGCCCGGTAGTATCACCATCTGCTCCGAATGCAGCGCGATAGGCTAACAATGAAGCGTCTGGTGCGATGCCATAGCTTGAGGAAACAAGCATAGACGCTACACCCGTTCCATGAGTGCGACCAGTCGCAGGGGAGCTAATGGTGCAGGGAGTCTTGATAGTGACATCCGCACCAACAAGTTCGGCAGCATTTTCAGCTACCTCCCCGTCGATCATCGCAATCGTTATGCCTTTACCCGTGTACCCCTTCGCCCTGGCCTGATCCAGGTGGTAGTACGCGAAGTACGGCTGGTCTGCCGCATTGATCGTGTTGTCTGCCTGGGCTGGAGTGGTGGGGAGCGTAGTGACACCAGCGGCGATGACGAGAGCGGCAGCCGAAGCTCCCCACGCACGCCTACTCTGACGACGTGCTCGTCTCAGCTTTACCATTGGCGCGGGTCCCATCCATCGTCCTTTCGCGGGGCGGGGCTCAAGTCCTTATCCGTACCGATCACGCACTCGAAGCCAACGTCAGCCACGCGTCACCTCCACGAATACCAAGACCGACAGGTACGTGTTCCACGGAACACTATGAGACCTCTGCAAGCATATGACCACTTGTTCACATTGACAAGGGTGTCCGAGGACCGCCCAGCGACCACAGACCAGCAGATACGGGTGTGGGCCCGCCCAATCGGCCGGGCCCACACCCATCAGTTGAGGAACGCTCCCCCGTCAGCCTCGCAACGTCGGGTCGGCGGCCAGCACGGCGGCAACCTCCTCGCGCGTGGGCGAGTAGGCGCCCTGGTGCAAGATGGTGATGCCAGAAGTAATGATGCCGCGGTGGATGGCGGGCAGGATCTGGCCCCACGACGCCTCGCGCAGGCGCTGCTTCGCTTCGCCGGAGCCCAGGAGTCCCGCGTCCACCAGGCCGGAGATGAGGCCGGCCATGAGCGAGTCGCCCGCGCCCACGGTGTCCACCAGCTCAACGTCCAGCGGGTCGACGACAAGCATGTCGCGCTCGGCGGCAGCCTTGATGTAGACGCCCCAGGGGCCGCGCGTGCACAGGATCAGCGACGGGCCGGACTGCGACCACTCGCGGATGACGTCCTCGACGGGGCGGCCCGGGTAGAGCCACTCAAGGTCCTCGTCCGACGCCTTGACGACGTCCGCGAGGGCCACGATCGCCTCGATGTGCGGGCGGGCCTCGTCCGGCGTACCCAGGAGAGCCGGGCGGATGTTCGGATCGTAGGAGACGGTCCCGCGGATGGCCTGGCGC
>CALBAF010000617.1 GCA_937926415.1 uncultured Actinomyces sp. | reverse complement strand
CACGGGTGCCCCTCGCGTCGTCCTGGTGTCCTGCGACCCGGCAGCGGGCGCACGCGACCTGCGCGCCCTCACCGAGGCCGGATACGAGCTCGAATCGCTCCAGGCGTGGGACCTCTTCCCCCACACTCACCACGTGGAGATGGTCTCGGTCCTGAGCCGCTAGAGGCTCCTCCTGCGCTCCTGCATGCGCGAGCCCCACGACGTCTGTGTGCGGGCCTCGATCGCGCGGCGCTGATCGCGGTACATGCGATCCACCAGGTCGCGTTCGGAGACCCAGCCGACGACTCGGCGATCCTTATCCACGACGGGCAGAGACTGCAAGCCTGTGCGCCGCAGCGCCCCGAGAACGTCGGACGGGGGAGCGGAGGCGGCCACGGCCTCGTCGATGAGGGGCAAATCCGACAGGGGAGCGTCGAGGGATCCGTCCTCCTGCGTGAGCTCAGCGAGGCGCAGCGAGGACACGAGACCGACGAAGCGGTGCTCCTCGTTCACGACGGGCAGCACCGTCTCCTTCGTGCGGCGCAGGGCGGAGATTGCAGACGCGGCGCTCGCCTTGCACGGGAGTGTCTCGGGAGCCTCAGTCATCCACTCGGATGCCGCACGCGTCCCGAGCAGCGTTCCCTCGACCGGGTCGTCGAGTACGTCGCCGCGCCTGCGCAGCTTTTCCGTGTAGATCGTCGCGCGTGTCAGGAAACGCGAGGCACCCGTCGCGATCACCACAGCGAGCATCATCGGCAGGATCAACGAGAACTGGCCGGTCATCTCGACGATGATGAGCACCGCCGTCATGGGGGCGCGCGCGGCACCCGCGAAGGCGGCGCCCATGCCCACCACGGCGAAGACGCCGATGGGAGAATCCGACAGGGGAGAAACGATATCTCCGAAGGCAGCTCCCGCCATCGCGCCGATGAAGAGCGTCGGAGCGAACACGCCGCCCGATCCGCCCATGCCGATTGTGAACGACGTGAACACGGCGCGGCCCAGCATGAGCGCCAGCAGGAACGCGATCGAGTAATTCCCCGCGATCGCCTCCTCCTCAAGCGGATAGCCCGAGCCGAACATGTAGGGGAAAGCAATGAGAGCCGCGCCGAGGGCGAGGCCAAGTACACCGGGACGCGCCCACTCGGGCAGGTGGGTGCGCGCCCACAGCCAGTCGATCGCGTCCTCCGAGGCGTACAGGAGCTTCGAAAAACCGAGGCCGCACAGCCCCGCAACGAGGCCGAGGAGCGCCACCCACCAGATATCCGACATCGACGCGAAGGTCAGGTTGTCGGCGACGCGAATGACCATCTCGTCGCCCTGCAGGATGCGCGCGACCACCGACGAGGTCACGGCTGAAAGGACGACGAAGCCGAAGGCCTCGGCCGTGAACTCGACGAGTTCGCCGTCTTCCAGTTCCTCTTCGCCCAGTTCGACTTCTTCCAGCTCGTCTTCTTCGAGCTGCTCTTCGGAGCGGGAATTCTTGGCGGTTTCGGCTTTTTTCTTGCCGTCGCTGGACTTAGTACTGGACTTGGCAGTTGATTTGGCAGTTGATTTGGCGCGAGTTTTACGCGCAGTCTTGGGCTTTGCCCCCTCGGTTGTGGCCTCGGTCTCAGTGGTTTCGGCGGGGACTAGAGCTGTCTCGGTGGGACTCTGCGCACCGGTGCTTTTCTTGGTGCTGCCTTTGGTGGAGGTCGCGGGTTTCTTCGTCGTGGTTTTCGCCCCTGTCGAGGCCGCCTCTGTTTCGGCGGTATCGGTGGCGGTTTTCGCACTTCCAGCTTTTGTGGCGGTGGCCTGGGTCGAGGTTTTCGTGTCGGTGGATTTTGCCGTAGCGGCCTTGGCGGTCTTCGTCGCAGTCGTTTTCGCCGTTCCTGTCTTAGCGGTGGTTTTACTCGCCGGCGCCT
>CALBAF010000616.1 GCA_937926415.1 uncultured Actinomyces sp. | reverse complement strand
CCACCAGCCTGGGCACGCTGGTCATCCCGATCGCTCTCGTCGTGCGCAGCCGTCGCGTGGACCGCGGGCCGATGGCCATCTACCTGACCACCGTGTGCCTGGTGTACCTCGGCCTCGGGATCGCCCTGGTGACCGGCTTCGACCTCATCAGCTCCACCGCGGCACGCCTGGCCCACACCGAGACGGCACAGTGGGCGACCCTCATCATCGGTGTGGTGCTGGCAGGCTTCGGCATCCTCGGCCCCGACCCGGCCAAGCCGGAGCCCGGAACGGATTCTCTGGGGAGCCGACCCACCCCCGCCTCGGCCGGGGCGATGGTCGTGCTGGGACTGGGAGCCTCACTGGCCGAAGCCGCCACCATGGTTCCCTACATCGCGGCGACTGGGATCATCGCCTCCTCACCAGAGGCTTGGCCGGCACGGATCGTCACCTTGATCCTGTACTGCCTGGTCATGATCGCACCCGCCCTCGCCCTGCTCGTCCTGGCCGATACGCTGGGGCAGCGTTTTCTACCCAAGCTGGCCAGAATCGCCCCCAGACTGGAGTACGAGGCCAAGGTCACTCTCCTGTGGGTCGCAGCGATCCTCGGTCTCCACCTCGCCGGGCGCAGCGCAGGCGCCCTGGGCCTGTTGGGTTAGCCGCACCAATCGGGGACGTACTTCCCAGCCGAGGACTGCGTTCTCCCACCGACGACTGCGCCCCGGCACTCGCATTCTGGCGGCAAGCGCAGTCCTCGTCGCGAAAGTACGTCCTCGCAGCACAAGTGCGTTCTCGACGGCGTCGGCCACATTCCTACCGAGGCCTGTTCGAAGCCCATCGCAGATAAGGGCAGTAATGCATAACGCAATCCGCTTCTAGGACTTACCTCCCACACGCCGCAACCACTCCCTGCTCACCCCACCCTCACCCCCCACCGATCCGCACCACCTCAACGGAAAACCTGTCTCAGAGAGCGGAACCAACCGACCGGGAGTCCGTCGTCGTCAGACGAGCACCACCTCCGGGCCGTAGCCTGAGACGCAGCCGAGGCCGCATCACATCCTGCTTCGAAGCAGGTGAGTCCGGGCGGTCCTCGGGACAGTCTCAGCTACGACGTCGTGGAGGCATATCGTGCGAATCGCCCTTTTCGCCACCTGTCTTGCGGACACCATGTTCCCGCAGGCAGCGCAGGCAACCGTCACCATCCTGGAGCGCCTCGGCCACCAGGTCTGCTTCCCCGAGGGACAGGTCTGCTGCGGCCAGATGCACGCCAACACCGGCTACTTCAAGCAGGCCGCCAAGATCACCCGCAACCACGTGGAGACCTTCTCCCCCGTGCTCGACGGCGAGTGGGACGCCATCGTCATCCCCTCGGGCTCGTG
>CALBAF010000615.1 GCA_937926415.1 uncultured Actinomyces sp. | reverse complement strand
TGCCCTCGGGCCAGGAGGCAGGTAGGGTGAGGGCTGCCTCGCCGCCGACGGTTCCGCCGAGGATCGGGTGCTCGGGGGCGACGACCATGAAGGTCGCGCCGAACAGCGTGTCGGGGCGCGTCGTGTAGACATCCAGGGAGTCGAGGGAGGCGCCGGCCTCGCGCGCTCCGGGCACGTCGAAGCGCACGGTCGCACCCTCGGAGCGGCCGATCCAGTTGCGCTGCATGGTGCGCACCTTCTCGGGCCAGTTGATCGTGTCGAGGTCATCGGACAGGCGCTTGCCATAGGCGGTAATACGCATCATCCACTGGCGCAGGTTGCGCTTGAAGACCGGGTAGTTGCCGCGCTCGGAGCGGCCATCCGCGGTGACCTCTTCGTTGGCCAGGACCGTGCCCAGACCCGGGCACCAGTTGACGGGTGCCTCGGAGACGTAGGCGAGGCGGTAGGAGTCGACGACCTTCGCCTGGGCGGCGCGGTCCAGGGAGCTGTAGTCGGAGCCGTCCTCGGGGCGAATCTCGCCGGACTCGAGCTTGGCGATCAGCTCACTGATCGGGCGGGCAGCACCCTGGGAGCCGTCGGGGGCCGTCGCCTCGGGATCGAACCACGAGTTGAAGACTTGCAGGAAGATCCACTGCGTCCAGTGCACGTACTCGATGTCGGTCGTGGCGAAGGAACGGCGCGAGTCGTGGGACAGACCCATGCGACGCAGCTGGCGGCGCATGTTCGCGATGTTCTGGTTGGTGGTGATGGCCGGATGCTGACCCGTCTGAACGGCGTACTGCTCGGCGGGCAGGCCGAAGGCGTCGTAACCCATCGTGTACAGGACGTTGTCGCCCTTCATGCGGCGGTAGCGCGCCAGCGTGTCGGTCGCGATGTAGCCCAGCGGGTGCCCCACGTGCAGGCCCTTACCCGAGGGGTAGGGGAACATGTCGAGAATGAAGAAGGGGTTGCGGGAGGCCAGCGGGCCAGCCAGGTCGCCCGTGGGGTTGTCCGCGTAGAACGTGCCCAGCTCCTCCCAGCGGTCCTGCCACTTCGTCTCGATCTGACCTGCGAGCTCAGCGGTGTAGCGCTGGGCCGGGGCACTCTGCGGATTTTCGCTCATCTGTGCGTTCCTCGCTTAACGATGGGTCGCGTAACAATACTCCCCACCAGGGTAGTTCACGCCCGCCCGCCCCGCCGGACGCGCCCACCTACCGAAGTGAGCGCGAATAGGTGACAATAGTCGCATGAGCACTATCTTCGACAACATCATCACGGGCGTATGGCCCGGACGCTTCGTGTGGGCCGACGACCTGTGCGTCGCCTTCGCAACGATCGAACCCACCTCGCCCGGACACGTCCTCGTCGTCCCACGCACCCCCTACGAGTCGTGGACCGACGCCCCCTCCGACGTAGCCGCACACCTCATGAAGGTGG
>CALBAF010000614.1 GCA_937926415.1 uncultured Actinomyces sp. | reverse complement strand
CGCCGTCTTCCTCGTCGGCGTCGCCGAGGGCCTCCTGCCGATCTCGTATGCAAAGACCGCGGCCGCACGCGAGGAGGAGCGTCGCCTGCTGTACGTGGCCGTCACCCGCGCCCGCGACCTGCTGACCCTATCGTGGGCTCGCTCGCGGGGGGCAGACGGGCGTGGCAAGCGCAAGCGCAGTCGCCTGCTCGACGGAATCTGGCCCGAGGAAGCGGGAGTGGGCGCACCGAAGAAGAAGGCGCGTGCCTCCACCCGCGCCCTCAACCAGGCGTTCGAGGAGGAGGCCTCGCCCCAGGCGATTGAGCTGTTCGGGCGCCTCAAAGCGTGGCGTCTCGAGGTCTCACGTCAGGCGGGCGTGCCGCCTTTCGCGGTGTTCACCGATCAGACGCTGCGCGATATTGCTCAGGCCATGCCGAAGAACACGACGCAGCTGAGGGTGATCCGAGGCATCGGTGATGTCAAGGTTCAACGCTTCGCAGCCCCGGTGCTTGCGCTGGTGCGCGGCGAAGAAGTTATCGTCGACGACGGGGCCTGAGCTAGCACGCCACACCGTGAATGCCGCACACGCATTCGCGGGCCCCGATCGCACGTTCGACGGTGATGCTTCCGTCCTCGTCGATCGTGGCGATCTCGGCGCACAGGCGCGGGGTGAGTGCTCCTGAAGCGAAGTCGCGCAGGAGGCGCGCAATCCGCAGGGCAGAGGCGAAGTGTGCGAGCTGGGGGAGTGGTCCCAGCGGCCACTGAGCGAGTTCTCGCAGGTGCGTGAGGTGGTAGGGGTCCTGTTCGGCGCGCTCGTGTTCGATGCAGTGGAAGCACGGCGTGGAGCCGGGGAGTACGAATGGCCCGATCTCGTAGGAGTGCTCTCCTCGCGTGATCAACAGGTGGGGTGTGTCGGCCGCCATCAGTTCGAAGGGGATGCCGGGGTCCTGCGCCCGATCCGCAGACACGAGGGCGGCGTCCGGCGCATCCTGAGCGTGCAGGTGGGGCAGAGGAATCAGTGAGGCGAGTTCGCGTCGCACCGCGCGTGAGCGCGGTGTGCCCGTGTATACGCCGCCGAATACGTGGTCCCAGTCGCCGTCGACCAGAGCGGGAGCGTCGACGCGGAGCCGCAGCGCGAGGGTGTCGACCAGCGAGCGCAGCGCGAGGACGGTGGCGGGTACCGCGCCGAGCACCCCTACGGAGAGAAGCGGGCGTCGGTCGGGATGATCCACGAGGTCTGCCTGTGTCAGGGCGGCTAGGAGGTCTGGGGAAGCCTCGGGGCCATCGGGGGCGTGAACGGGGCGGGCCTGGCTGGCGAGCCAGAGCTGGTCGCTTGCGTGCAGGTCGTCGAGACGTACGTGCCTGGCGCGGTCGCCACCGATTTGGACGCTGCCCGGTCCACGCCACAGGATCGCCGTGTGATGCATCAGGTTCATGATGGTCTCCTTCAGTTCGTAACTGTTGGAGATATCATGAACCTTGATGTCCTCCCAATGTGGCGTTTTGAAAAATCTGTGGATAACTTGTCAGATCTTTCCTTTTCGTCTTAGTTCGTCTCGTCCTTGGGGTTGGATGCTTCGGGCTCCTCCGGTTCGTCGTCCGAGCCGGCCGAGGCCTCGTCCCCGGGCTCCAGTCCATCCGCCCAACCGAGCGTTCCGTCCAAGAGAGAGTTCAGTGCAGCGTCGATATCCGCGTCCTCTTCGGCCGCAGCCCGGCGCAGCGTCAGGAAGGTGTCCGGCGTTGCCAGCTCCGTCTCGGAGGGAACCATGTCCGGGTGCGACCACAGGGCCTCGCGAGCGTCACGCCCGCCGTCGGCCTCCACCAGCGCAAAGATCGATGCGGCACCTCGAGCCTGACGCGGGCGCATCTTCAGTCCCATGAGGGTCCCCAGGATCTCCTCCGCGGGGCCACCCGATGCGCGGCGGCGACGCATCATCTCGCGCAGCGCGTCCGCGTGGGGCAGGTAGGGCAGGGTCGCGCGGGCCGTCACGACCTCGACCCATCCCTCGATGAGTGCCAACATCGTCTCCAGGCGCGTGAGCGCGCGCCGCTGATCGGGCGTCGTCGACAGTGCGAACACGCCACCGCTGAGGGCCGACTCGACGGACGACGGGTCAGAGGGGTCTACCGAGCGCGCAGCTTCGGAGATCGCCTCCGTGTCGATCGCGATCTGGGCGGCGTAGCGCTCAACCGCGCGCACCAGGTCTCCCTCCAGCCACGGGACCGAGGCGAAGAGCCGGCGATGCGCCGCCTCTCGCACGGCCAGGAACTGGCGGACCTCGTCGAAGGGAACGTCGAGCCCCTCGGAGAACTGCGCGACGTTATGCGGCAGTAGGGCCGCGTGCGACGTGTCCGACAGAGGAATACCCGTGTCGAAGGTGCCGAACGACTCGCCGGCCAGGGCCGCCAGCGCGCGTGCGATCTGCGCGGAGAACATCATCGCCGACAGACGCGGCATCATCTCCTGCGTCTTGCCGAGCATCGCGGCCATGCCGTCCGGCAGGGAGGCCGCATCCCCCAGACCCTCGGAACCGAATTGCTCCGAGAGTGCAGCGGACAGGGCGCGCGACACGTTCAGGGCCACGGGCTCGCAGATACGCTTCCACGTCGGAATCGTGTGCTCGACCCACGCGACCTTGCTCCACACGTCGCGGGTGACCGGGCCGGAGGCGAAATCAGTGACCGCATCGAGCCACAGGTCCGCGATCGTCATCGCCTGGCGCGCGGCCTCGGCCTCGGTCGCCGTGGGGGAGGGGTCGCCGCTCGCGTACGCCGCCTGCTTCGCGCTGTCCTCCACCATGCGCCAATTGACCGGTCCGGCCGTCGTGTTCATGAGGAACTGGAACTGGCCCATCGCCGCGCGCATACGTGCGGGATCGGAAAACTCCGGTGGAAGATTCGCGGGATCGAAACCCTGCGCCTGCAGGGCGCGCGCGGCCTCAGCTGCCGCCTCCTCGCCCAGGATCGAGCGTAGGAAGTCCTCAAACGGGGTGCCGGAGTCAAACTCGTTCATGACCACAGACTAGCCGTCCGTTGTTCGCAGGGGCTGACAATCGTCTGCAAAAACGCTGAGAGCTGAAGGGGTGGCGCGCGGCGCGCGTGCGCAGGGGGAGCGGGTGGGACACAATGACACGGTGAACGATGCGCAGATGACCTCGGACAATATCGAGCTGGTGCCCCTGCAGGAGGATGACTCCACCCGGCGTATCCCTATCGTCAGCTGGCGGCTCATCACGGCGGTCCTCGCTGCGCTCGCTATGGTGGCGATCCTCTTCTGGGTCCCCGTTCCCTTCGTGGTTAATAGCCCCGGCCCGACCTTCAATGTGCTGGGATCCGACAACGGCGTTCCCATGCTTCAGATCGAGGGAACCGACCCTGCGACGGGCGAACCGATCCAGCAGGACGAGCCTCAGTCCACCTCGTACAAGGCGCCCGCGAAGCCGGGGCAGGGGCAGTTGCGCATGGTGACGGTGTCCGAATCGGGAAACCCCAAGTCTCGCCTGAACTTCGCGCAGCTCATCGCCGCGTACTTTGACTCTCACAGCAAGATCCTGGATTACGAGTCGGTGTATCCCGAGGGAACGACGCATGAGCGGACGAGCGCGGCGCAGCTGGCCATGATGCGCAACTCGCAGACGACCTCGCAGGTCGCCGCCCTCGAGTACCTCGGGTGGGAGGTCCCCGCGACGGTCACGATTGAGGGTGCGGTCGAGGGGACCAACGCGGAAGGGGTCGTCCAACAGGGAGACATCCTCCGTGCGATCACCACCCCCGATGGTGTACGCCATGAGATCACCAGCGCCGCGACCCCCTTCGCGCTCATGCGTTCCGTGCCGGCCGGTTCCATGATGACGCTGACGATCGAGCGAGAAGGCACCCCGCAGGATGTCTCCTTCGAGTCTGTCGCCGCGTCCGCCACCGAGAGCGGCTCCAAGCTCGGCGTCTACCTCTCCGTCGAACCCGTCCTGCCCGTCGACATCACCGTCAACATCGACGGTGTGGGTGGCCCGAGTGCAGGCATGATGTTCTCGCTGAGCATTATCGATCGTCTGACCCCCGGCGATATGACCGGCGGCAACGTTATCGCGGGTACCGGCACCATGTCCTACGACGGGTACGTCGGCGGTATTGGGGGCATCCAGCAGAAGCTGTGGGGCGCGCACCGTGACGGCGCCCAGTGGTTCCTCGCACCCTCCGAGAACTGTAACGAGGTCGTCGGACACGTCCCCGACGGTCTGCGTGTCGTCTCGGTGTCCACCCTCGACGAGGCGGTGAACGCCGTGCACTCGATCGCGGGCGGCACCGGGGACACCCTGCCGACCTGTCAGTAGCGCGGGGCACTCTCAAGCCCGCCCGCCGCTTCACGTCAGGTGGGCGGCAAAGGGCCCCGGCCTCGTCCATCTGGTCCGGACGAGGCCGGGGCCTCCTCTATGCTCTCAGGCTTCCTCGTCCGTCACCGGCTCGAGGGATGCGCGCAGGGCGTCCACCAGCGCGGGGACGAGCGTCGAGCCCTGCCCGACCTTGTCGTCGGAGTCGAAGGCGCGGGTACGGAGCGCGCACCAGGACTCGCCCGTCCGCATGACGCCAACGGCCAGACGCACGTCCGTGCGCAGGGGGTGATTCGAGATGAAGGCCAGGGCCTCGTCGGGGTCCTCGGGGGCCTCGTCCTCGACCTCCGGCGGAACGACGATGCGCTCGACGGTCAGTGCGGCGCCCGGAACGGTCTCGGGCCAGGCCAGGTGCGCCAGGACCTGCTCGATGTCGTCGTCGGCCAGGTCCTCCTGGATGATGGCGCTCAGGTGGTCCTCGGTCCCATCCCAGCCGGTGCGCAGCTGCTCGGCGATGTCGGCGGGCAGGTTCGGATCAGCCAGCAGCATCGCCGTGGGAACCAGTGCGTAGATGGACGGGGCGTGATCCCAGCCCACACGGGCCGCGCCCTTCTCGATATCGATAACCACGTTGGCCAGCGCGATCTCGCGCGCACTCGGCATCATCTCAACAGTCATAACCCCATAATCTCACGGAGAGCGAATAAGACAGAGACGAAGAAGTCCATGTGCGCGGCTACACTGGATCGGAGCTAATCGGTTTTACAGAGAGGACTGCCGTGAGCTTCAACTTTTCGCTGTTCCCCCCGGGGGGAGCGCGTGCGCCGCGAGACCCCGATAGCCCACCCGTCGAGCTGAAGATGCACAAGCCCGGCCCCGGAGCTATCACGCTGGGCGTCCTGATCGTGATCGGCGCGATCATCTACGGTGCGTCGATCGTGTGGACTGAGATCCTGTGGTTCCGCCAGATGAGCGCCACCCGAGTGATTCTCACCCAGTGGGGTGCGCACATCGGCCTGTTCGTCGTCGGTTTCGTCGTGGCCACGGCCCTCATTTTCTTCTCGATGTCCTACGCGTACCGGCATCGTGCGTCCTCGACACGTGGGCAGGCGTCGGCCTCCCTGCGCGCCTACCAGAAGGCTCTCGAGCCCGTGCGCCGATTTGCGTTCTGGGGCGTTGCCCTGTTCTTCGGTTTCACGAACGGCGCTCGCCTGGCCACGGAGTGGCAGACGCTGCTGCAGTTCCTGAATCGTTCCTCCTTCGATCAGGTTGACCCCCAGTTCGGTCTGGACATCTCGTTCTTCGTGTTCGTCCTGCCCGCGCTGAAGGTCCTCGTGTCCTTCCTGCTGACCGTCACTACCATCGCCCTCATCGCGGCCCTCATCGTGTCCTACCTGTACGGAACGATCCGCCTGGCACCGCGCCCCCACGCCTCCAAGCAGGCGCGTTTGCAGTCCGGCTTGATGGCCGCCTGCCTGTCGCTCTTCATCGCCGTGAACTACTGGCTGGGCCGCTATGAGCTGCTCACCTCGGACTCCGGCTCCATCCATGGAGCCATGTACTCCGACATCAACGCGACGCTGCCCGCGCACTCGATCCTGGCGGTCATCTCTGGCCTCGTTGCGCTCCTCTTCGTCGTCGCGGCCTTCAAGGGCACGTGGCGACTGCCGGTCACCGGCGTCGCGGTTACGGTGATCGCCGCCCTCGTCCTGGCCGGCGCCTACCCGGCCCTCGTCGAGCAGTTCCGCGTGCGCCCCAACCAGCGCAGCCTTGAATCTCCCTATATTCAGCGCAACATCGACGCGACCCTGGCCGCCTACGGCCTGCAGGACGTCGACTATCAGACGAACTACGACGCGGCCACCACGGCCTCGGCGGGGCAGTTCGACACCGAGTCCCTCACCTCCCAAGTGCGTCTGCTCGACCCCCAGGTCATCACGAAGACCGTCCAGCAGCTGCAGCAGTCGCGCCTGTACTACGGCTTCAACTCGGGCATGAAGGTCGACCGCTACAACGTGGGTGGAGAGCGCCGTGACACGGTCATCTCCGTGCGTGAGCTCAACCTTGCGGGCCTGTCCGCCGAGCAGCAGACCTGGGTCAACCAGCACACTGTCTACACGCACGGCTACGGAGCGGTTGCCGCATACGGCAACCAGCTGACCAGCGACGGCCTGCCCTCCTACTGGGAGCAGTCCGTGCCCTCCGTCGGAGAGATGGGCGACTACGAGGAGCGCGTCTACTTCAGCCCCGGCTCGCCCGACTACTCGATCGTCGGTGCCCCCGAGGGCTCCGAGCCCCAGGAACTCGACTACCCGGACGACACCGCGGTCGGCGGCCAGGTCTCCACGACCTTCGTCGGCAACGGCGGCCCCTCCGTGGGCAACGTGTGGAACAAGCTCCTGTACGCGATCAAGTTCGGCTCCACGGACCTGTTCTTCTCCTCGCAGACGAACGAGGCCTCGCAGATCCTCTACAATCGCGATCCCCTCCAGCGCGTCGCAAAGGTCGCGCCCTACCTGACGCTTGAGCAGTCCGCCTACCCCGCCGTGGTCGACATGGACGGCGACGCCTCGACCCCCAAGCGCCTCGTCTGGGTCGTCGACGCGTACACGACCACGAACAACTACCCCTACGCGCAGCACGAGACCCTCTCGGACGCCACCGTGGATTCTCGCTCCACGCAGGTGGGCCAGTACGTCCAGGCCAACAAGATCAACTACATGCGTAACTCCGTCAAGGCCATCGTCGACGCCTACGACGGCTCCGTGCGCCTGTTCCGTTGGGACGACCAGGATCCGATCCTGCGCACCTGGGAAAAGATCTACCCCGGCAGCGTCGAGCCCATCTCGGCGATCTCGGGTGATCTCATGAGCCACCTGCGCTACCCGGAGGATATGTTCAAGGTCCAGCGCAACCTGCTTGCCACGTACCACGTGACCGACGCTGCCGGCTTCTACTCCGGTGGCGACCGTTGGCGCCTGGCGGAGGAGACCTCCACCTACGGCGCGGCCTCCAGCTCCAACTCGTCCGCGCGCGTGGACGCGGAGGGCAACCCTGTGCCCGCTCCGACCGCCCTGCAGCCGCCGTACTACCTGACCATGCAGATGCCCGGACAGGAAAGCGCTGAGTTCTCCCTGACCTCGGTGTTCGTGCCCGGTGGTGGCGGTGAGGGCCGGCGCGAGGCCATGGCGGGCTTCCTCGCCGTCGACTCCGAGACCGGTAGTACCCCCGGCCAGGTGCGCGAGGGCTACGGCAAGCTACGCCTCCTCGCCCTCCCGTCTTCGACGACCGTGCCCGGCCCCGGCCAGGTGCAGAACAAATACGACTCCGACGAAAAGATTGCGACCCAGCTCAACCTGCTCAACCAGGCCGACTCAACGGTCATCCGTGGCAATCTCCTGACCCTACCGGTGGGCGGCGGCCTGCTCTACGTGCAGCCCGTCTACGTGCAGGGCACGGGTTCGGCGTCCTACCCTGTGCTGCGTTCGGTCCTGACGGCCTTCGGCGACAAGGTTGGCTTCGCGCCCACCCTTGAGGAATCGCTGCGTCAGCTGGTCGCTGACGATGGCTCTTCGACCTCGACGCCGCAAACCCCGCCGGCCAGCGGTGATGGCAGCCAATCCGGTTCGACTCCGCCGGCCGCCTCGGGAGACGCCAGTGCCCGCCTGACGCAGGCCATCAACGATGCCGCTGCGGCCATGCGCGACGCTGATTCGGCGATGAGCAAGTCCGATTGGACCGCCTACGGCCAGGCGCAGACGCGTCTGCGCGACGCCCTCGCCCGCGCCGAGG
>CALBAF010000613.1 GCA_937926415.1 uncultured Actinomyces sp. | reverse complement strand
GCGACGACTACGAGGTGTCGTGCGACGAGCTGGACGTGGCCGTTGAGGCCGCACGCGGCGCGGGAGCGCATGGTGCGCGTATGACGGGCGGTGGCTTCGGGGGCAGTGCGATCGCGCTGGTCGACGCGGATGTGGTGATCGGCGTGGCCCAGGCCGTCGCGGCCGCCTACGCGGAGCGAGGGTGGGAGCCTCCCCACTTCATCCGATCCCTCCCGGGAGCTCCCGCCGGACGCCTGGACTGATCGATCTGTGACAAACCGAGGGGCCGGTGCTTCAGCATTTGAAGCACCGGCCCCGGCCTCGTTACACTGAGAATCAGCAGACACGAGGGAAGGACACTTCAATGGGGATCAGCAAACGAGCATGGCAGGTAGCGGGCGCAGCAGCCGGCGGTGCGAGCCTTTTTGGCGGCGGTCTGGCCATCGGACGCCTCCTGCGGCTGGATTCCCAGCGCGGTGACTACCGCAAGGCCTGGGAAAACCACAACCTGGCTACCCTGGACCGCCTGCGCCAGCTCGACGAGCATCCCGAGGGCGAGCGTCCCTACCTGATCGTCTCCCTCGGTGACTCCTCCGTGCAGGGCGTGGGCGCCTCGCGCGTGACCGAGTCCTACCCCGCGCGCCTTGCCTCCGCGATCGCCGCGCAGATGGACCGCGAGGTCCTCCTGCTCAACCTGTCCCTGTCGGGAGCCACCATTGAGTCTGTCGAACTGACCCAGATCCCGCAGATGCGCGGTCTGGGCCTCCTGGACGGCCCCTACAGCCCCGACCTGGTCACGCTGACCATCGGCGGCAACGACGTCATGACCGAGGACATGGCCCCCGGTCAGTTCGAGGAGCGCCTGCGTCGCGTCCTCGGTTTCCTGCCCGCCGACGCCCTCGTCTCCACCATCCCGTCCTTCGGCATCATGCCCCAGGAAAGCCGCGCGCAGGACATGTCCGACCGCATCGCTGCCGCCGTCGCCGACAGCGACGCAAACGTCGTCGATCTGCGTTCCCTCACCCAGGAATACTCGCTGCCGACCTACACCTTTGCATACCACGCTGCGGACTTCTTCCACCCGAATTCGGCGGCCTACACCAAGTGGGCGCAGCTCTTCGCCGACGCGTGGGCCACGTCCCGACGTGAGGCAGCCCCCGTCGTCGAGGACGCTCCCCAGTGGGACATGCTCTCGGCGCGGGTGGCACAATCGGAGTATGACGACTGACGGACCGTGGCTCGTCGTCGGGTTAGGTAACCCCGGCGCCCAGTATGCCTCCACCCGACACAACGTCGGGTACTTGACCCTCGACGTGCTCGCCTCGCGCGGCGGAGCGACCCTCACCTCGCACCGCTCGCGCACGCACACCGCTGACGTTCGCTTAGGGATCGGCCCCGGCGGCGTGCCCGGACCGCGAGTGATTCTCGCGCGCTCCGACAGCTACATGAACACCTCCGGCGGACCGATCAGCGCGCTCGCCACTTTCCACAAGATCGAGCCCTCGCGCATCCTCGTCATCCACGACGACATGGACCTGCCCGCGCACACGCTGCGCCTCAAGGTCGGCGGGGGAGAGGGCGGCCACAACGGCCTGAAATCCCTCAGCCAGCACCTGGGCACGCGCGACTACGCGCGCCTGCGCATCGGTGTGGGCCGCCCGCCGGGTCGCATGGACCCCGCCGACTACGTGCTGGCCACCCTGCCTTCCAAGGAGCGCCCCGACTGGGACGTCACCTTCGAGCAGGCCGCCGACGTCGTCGAAGACATCGTGACCAAGGGATTCGCCCCCACCCAGAT
>CALBAF010000612.1 GCA_937926415.1 uncultured Actinomyces sp. | reverse complement strand
GGCGGCCGCCGCGTCGTCACCCTGGAGCCGGGGGAGGCCTCCCGCGTCGAGATCCTCCACGACCGTTCCATCACCGAGATCTATTTGGGCGGCGGCTCGCGCGTCTTCACGACCCGCAGCTTCCTGAACGGCGAGGTCGCCGGAGTGACGCTTGTGGGCAGCGCCTCCGTGAGTGCAGTGAGCGCCGCGCGCGCCGACTGAGCAACCGACGGATGAGGTCGTGGCTGCTCATAGTGGCCACGGCCTCGTCGTATGTGTGCGGTGTCTCAGTCTCTGACCTGAGACGATGCCCCTCGCACCTTGCTTTTGTGACTCATTCACCCGTAGCATGTCAATCGATTGCTACACACCGCCCAGCGCGGCGTAACAATGGCGTTGCGCGTGGGGTTTTGAGAAAGGAATGTGGTCGGCAATGGATCACGCCAAGGTGGCAGGAGAGGTCGTCGAAGCAGTCGGCGGCGCCTCCAACATCAGCGCAGCAGCACACTGCGCAACCCGTCTCCGCCTGGTGATCGCGGACGAGTCCAAGATCAACCAGCAGGCCCTCGATGACAACGAAGATCTGAAGGGCACATTCGCCGCCGGCGGCATGTTCCAGATCATCGTCGGTCCCGGCGATGTCGACCAGGTCTACGCCAACATGGTTGCGAACCACGGCGTACGTGAGGTCTCCAAGGACGAGGCCAAGGAAGAAGCCGAAAAGGGCGGAAACCTGTTCTCGCGCTTCATCAAGATGATCGCGGACATCTTCGTTCCGATCCTCCCGGCGCTGGTCGCCGGCGGTCTGATGATGGCTATCAACAACGTCATGACCGCCGAGGGGCTGTTCGGCGAGCAGTCGCTGACCCAGATGTACCCGGGCATCGCGGACTACGCGGCCCTCATCAACATGGTTTCCTCCGCGGCCTTTGCCTCGCTGCCGGTCCTCGTCGGCTTCTCCGCCGCTAAGCGCTTCGGCGGCAACGTCTACCTTGGCGCTGCGATCGGCGCGGCCATGGTTTCCTCCGACCTGCTCAACGCCTGGAATACGGGCGCGGCGCTCGCCGGTGAGGCGCAGGTTAGTTACTGGCACATCTTCGGTATGGATGTCGCCAAGATCGGCTACCAGGCGCAGGTCATCCCGACCCTGGCCGTCACCTACGTCATGTGCCTCATCGAGAAGAGCCTGCACAAGGTCCTCAAGGGCACCGCGGACTTCCTGCTCACCCCGCTCATCACGATGCTGGTCACCGGCTTCCTGGCCTTCACGATCATCGGCCCCGTCACCCGCGTGGCCGCCGAGTACCTGACCTGGGGCATTAACTGGACCTACTCGACCCTCGGCGTCTTCGGTGGTCTTCTCTTCGGTCTCGTCTACAGCCCGATCGTCGTGACCGGCCTGCACCAGTCCTTCCCCGCCATCGAAATCCCGCTGCTGCCCGTCAACGGCGGCGTCGGCGACTTCATCTTCCCCGTCGCCTCCATGGCGAACGTCGCGCAGGGTGCGGCTGCCCTGGCCGTCTTCTTCAAGACCCGCGACGCCAAGCTCAAGGGTCTGGCCGGCGCCGGTGGCGTCTCCGCAGTCTTCGGAATCACCGAGCCAGCCATCTTCCTGAATTCATACCAAGATAAAAGTCTGACCTTCTTCACTCTGATACTTAACTTGGACATACTTTCCATCTACTCCCTGTAGATCCAATTTTAATTCATCTTTTCAAACACTAAACTTTTTGAGCAGCTTTCCATTTTCATCCAAAACTTGAATTTCTCATACAGTAGCAGGTTTTCCTGTCACATAATCAAAAGCCCACAAGTGAACTTCTTTATACGGAATCGCCTTACTAT
>CALBAF010000611.1 GCA_937926415.1 uncultured Actinomyces sp. | reverse complement strand
CGAGCAGCGGGGCCGCACCAAACGACGAGCCTGTGTGTCGGGTCCCGTGACTGTCGATACGTGGCGTGAGCATGCGCTCCTTTAGGATTGTGATTGCAGCCCGCATGGGTGGCACCTATCAACACGTGAAGGACCGACCGTGACAACCCCGAATCCACACCTCCCGGACTCGCATCCCGCTCCGGGGTATCCTCCGGAGTACGCAGCTCCCACTCAATGGGACGCGCAGCCTATGAACGGTGCGATGGGTCAGGGGTATGTGCCTGACGCGCAGCACGGTTATTGGGGCCAGGAACCCGCGCCTCGCCCGAAGAAGAGGCGGAGCATCGGCGGCATCATTCTGACCACCTTCGGCACAGTCATCATCGTGGCGTCGATCGTTGGCTGTATCGCGATTGATCTCATCCCTGGAGACCATGGGGATAGTGGCGACGGGCTCGCCTGGGCCGGCGTCGCACTTCTTCTATACGTGGTCCCCTTTGGCCTGATGCTGGTGGTCTCTGGGCTCATCTTGGTGTATGCGGCCCGGAGCCGCTCACGGTGACCCCATCCGGTGGGTACTCAGACGCAACGAACAACGACTGAAGGACCGATGATGACAATGCCTCATCTCCCGGTTCCGGTCTGCCTGGCACCCCCGGAAACGCACCGGCCTACCCCGGTACCGTGCCGGGCAATCCCTACGCCGACATGCAGCCGGCGCCGCAGGTTGCGGCTCCACCCGGCCAAGGCCTCGGCGTGGCCTCCATATGCCTGGGGATTATTGGACTCATCCTCTGTGCTAGCGGACTGTTCTCGGGAGTGTATCCCGCATTTAGTGCGAAAGATTCCGTTGAGCAAGCTCTCGCTCCCTTCAGTTTCATTACCATCTCCGGGACGATCTACATCCCGGGCGCGATCATGAACGTCATCGGTCTCATCCTCGGCTCGAATGGGCGCAAGCGGGTGCAGGACCCACGTCACGAGAGGATGTACAAGGTTGGGGTTTGGATGAATGCAGCCCCGATGATTGTGTTTCTGGTTGCCGAGATCACGGCCATCCTCTGGTTGATGGGGGGCCTAATTTATCCCGGACGCCTCTGTCCCATTGCCCTCGACAAATGAAGGACTACCTGTGACGACTCCATATTCGACCGGCCCCGGCTTGAACGGGTATCCGGCGCAGGTTCCCCAGCAGTCCGGCGTACCTGCGCGTAGCCGGGGCAAAGCCTTAGGGGCAGCGTGCCGCGGATTCGGGATCACCGGGCTTGTTATCTTCGCGCTAGTCATCCTCGGGACGCTGGTGAACGTGCTGATTCCGAGCGGTGAGCACTGGCTGGACCTAGCTCCGATCAGCTTCATCTTCGTGGCCGAATTCTTCTCCATCCCCGTCGTCGCGGTGAACATTATCGGCCTTGTTCTCGGCTTCGTTGCGCTCCAGCAGATGAAGAACCGCTACGGGCACGG
>CALBAF010000610.1 GCA_937926415.1 uncultured Actinomyces sp. | reverse complement strand
GAGGCGACGCCCCACTCGCACGCTGCACACGCCCGCGTCACCGACCCGCGCGACGCGACGGACGTTGACTTCGACCAGGTCAACAACAAGCAGCACTACGCCCTCTACTCCGTGTTCGCGCTCGGTGAGTCCCTGCCCGCAGACGATGGCGAGCGCGGCCGTATTATCGCCGAGTCCCTGGACTACGTGAAGGGTGCGGGCGCGGAAATCCGCGGCTTCTACGACGTGTCCGGCTTCCGCGCCGAGGCAGACCTGATGGTGTGGTGGCTCGACGATGATCCCGAGGTCCTGCAGGACGCCTATCACCGCCTGCGCGCCAGCGCGCTCGGCAAGTTCCTGGATCCCGTGTGGTCCTGCATGGGCCTGCACACCCCCGCCGAGTTCAACAAGCGCCACATTCCCGCCTGCTTCGGCGGCGTCGCCCCCCGCGACTGGGCGATGGTCTACCCCTTCGTGCGCTCCTACGACTGGTATCTCAAGGCCCCCGAAGAGCGCGCCCGCATCATGGCCGAACACGGCCGCAACGGCTTCGCGCAGTACCCGGACGTCAAGGGCTCGACCCTGTCCGCCTTCGGCTTCTCCGACTACGAGTGGGTGCTTGCCTTCGAAGCGGACAGCCTGGACCGCCTGGAGGGCGTCATGCACGCCCAGCGCTACACCGAGGCGCGTCTCTACGTGCGCGAGGACACCCCCTTCTTCACGGGTCCGCGCGTGAGCCTCGGCGAGTGGGCGGAGCGCCAGCCCCGCGCATAAGGTCCCTTATTTGAGAGTTCGCCCCGGCCTCGTCCCTGAGAAAAGGAACGAGGCCGGGGCTGAGTGTCTCGGTGAACGGGGAGAAGCCCTACGCGGGTGGAAATAGGAGCAGCAGGTCGTGCGCGACCTGATTGCCGACCGAGGGCATGGAGTGGTTTTCTCCCTCGTCGATCCACATCTGCAGGCTGTCGGCCGTCATCAGGTCGGGGTAATCCGCGCGCAGCTGCGCCAACTGGGGCGCCATGTCGCCGTATGCGGGGTCGAGCGAGCCGACCGAAGCGAGGATGCGGAAGTCCTGCGGCCCGTAGTGTGCGCGCTCGGCCCCGGCGGTCACCAACTGTGCGATCTGTCCGGAGTCTGCGTCCTCCTCGCGCCCGATCCAGGACTCGCCCGCCATCGGCATGTAACCGTAGAAGTACTGCGGGCGCAGGGCAAACACGTCCCACGTGGTCGTCGCGCCCATCGAGAATCCACCAAAGGCGCGGTGCCTGCGCGAGGCGCGCAGCGACTCGTCCGAGGTGTCCCCGCGCGCATACGTCGTGTAGCGCGACTCGACCGCCTCGATGAGCGTGTCGATCTCGGTCGTCGCGAAGAAGCGATTGAGCGCGTAGTCGTCCTCGTAGTCCTCGGTCGCGAACGATCGGTCCGGATAGTAGGTCGCGAATATGACGATTGTGGGAGCGATGGCCCCCGCGGAGGTCAGCTGATCGACGATGGGGGCCACGCCCTCGGCGAGACCGTCGGCTGTGCCCCACCACCCGTGCGTCAGATAGACGATGTTCGCGGGAACCCCCGGCGTGTAGGTCGGTGGAACGTAGACGAGGGCCTCCTTCTCGTAGGTCACGCCTTCGTAGGCCTGGAAGTAGGTGAGCTCCTCGAGCTTGCCCTCCAATGAGGCCGTGGCCGAGAAAGCGGAGGTCGTACCGTCCTCCTCGTAGGAGACTGGGGCGGGGTCCTTCTGGCCGTGACCGGAGCGATGGAGTGCGCTCGCCGTCAGGCCCGTGAGGCCAAACAGGGAGAGAGTGATCGCGACCGATGCGGCGATAATGCCCATCCTGTTAGAACGGCGTACGAATCGTGTTGTCACTGCCCTCGCCTCGACCTGGTTTCCCTCATACGTCAACTTTATGCCCGGTCGGGCCGCCGCTACTAATCGGCGTGGCTGCTGCTACTCCAGGTGTGCCTGACACTACTCATCGTCGTGGCCGGCTCCGTGCTGCGTTTCCCCGCCAATTTCGCATGCAATTCCCGTGCTAGTCTTTCGAGATTTGAATCGTAATCGTTGGGATTCCAAGGTTTATGGGGCATTGTTTAAATGGATGTTAGGGGAATTGCATGCGGAATTTGGGAGAGGAACGCTTGTAAGCCCGCATAAGGGGACGGTGCTGCGTGGGAAACTCCGCATCCCATGGCCTGTGATCTATCAGCCGCCGGCGGTGCGCGCTCGCGGGACGGGCATACCCTGGGTATATGACACCCGAGATTACCGACCCAGCTGTCCGCGCAATCGCCGAGGAGATCGCCGCAGACCCGGCCAACGCCTCGTTTACGAAGCGAGGCGTGCAGCCACTGTTCTACGCGGGACCCGAGTGTCGCATCATGATCGTCGGCCAGGCGCCCGGGCGCGTCGCCGAAGAGACCGGCATCGTGTGGAACGACCGCAGCGGCGACCGGCTGCGCGACTGGATGGGTGTCGATAGGGACACCTTCTATGAGTCCGGGAAGCTCGCGATCGTCCCCATGGACTTCTACTTCCCGGGAACGGGAAAGAGCGGCGACCTGCCTCCGCGCAAGGACTTCGCCGACAAATGGCACCCGCGCCTGCTCGCCCTCATGCCGAAGCTGGAGATGACGATCCTCGTCGGCGCGTACGCCACCAGGCGCTACCTGCACCTGCCCTCCGCGGCGTCGCTGACCGACGTCGTGCGCGACTACAAGCAGTATCTGCCCACCTACTTCCCGCTGGTCCACCCCTCGCCGCGCAACCAGATGTGGATGAAGAAAAACCCCTGGTTCGCCGCCGACGTGCTGCCCGACCTGAAAGCGCGCGTCGCCTCCCTGCTCGACTGACGAGGTTGGGGCGGGGTATGGTGCTCCGCCTTGGCTCGCCGGTGGCACACTGGAACGATGGACGATCTGCGCATCCCTCCCGGGCCCGGCTGCCCGCACGGCCTCATCGTGCCCGCGGGGGAGCTGATCGAACGCTTCTCCCACGCCTCGGGTCCTGGCGGGCAGGGCGTCAATACGGCGGACTCGCGGGTGCAGCTCAGCTTGGACCTGGGCTCGACGAGCGCCCTGGGTGAGAAGCAGC
>CALBAF010000609.1 GCA_937926415.1 uncultured Actinomyces sp. | reverse complement strand
CCCACTTTACACGGGTGGCAGCGTCTTCGCTAGGGCGTTTCCGGTCACGATTGGGTTCCTCGGGACGAGGCCGGGGCCGGCTCATCGGGGCGGGCGTTCGTTGCGCTCACTCGGCGTCGGCGTGGGAGGTGATGCGCTCGAAAACGTCTTCGAGGTCCTCGTTGTCGGCGACGACCTGCTCGGTGGGAGCGTCCACGAGGACCTTGCCGGCGTCGATGATGACGATGCGGTCGGCGTCCTTGCGGGCCTCGGTCAGGTAGTGCGTGGCGAAGAGGAGCGTACGGCCCTCGGCGGCCTCGGCACGCATCGTCTCCCAGAAGGCGCGGCGGGCTAGTGCGTCCATGCCGGCAGTCGGCTCGTCGAGGATGAGGAAGTCAGGGTTGCCAGCCAGTGCGAGGGCGAGGCGCACGCGCTGGCGCTCGCCGCCGGAGAGCTTGTCGAGGGGACGCTTGGCGAGTTTCGTGAGGTTCGTGCGCTCCAGGAGCTCGTCGGTGGGGATTGGGTTGGCGTGCATGGCGGCGACCAGGTCGATCGTGTTGCGGACCTTCCCGTCGCGCGGCATCGATCCGGTCTGGAGCATCGCGCTCACGAGGGAGCGGCGCACGGCCTCGCGCGGGCTCATGCCGTAGACGCTGATGTCGCCCTGTGTGGGGGTGGCCAGGCCGAGGACGATGTCCAGGAAGGTGCTCTTGCCCGCGCCGTTGACGCCGAGGAGCGCCACGATCTCGCCGGGCATGAGGGTCAGGTTCACGCCGCGCAGCGCGTCGACGTGGCCGAAAGACTGGTGAATGTTCGTCGCCTGGAGGGCGGGCGTTGCTTCTGCGTTCATGACTCCCAGTCTGCGCGCGTTTAGGTGGGGCCGGAAGTGCCCTTTGATGCAGGTAATGCCATGACAAATGTCAGGGGGCCTCCTCTGAAAGTCGCACATAATTCCCAACGGTCATTTTTTAAGAGCATCCAAAAACGTTGCAATTCCAATGACCTGTGTTCATAGTTTGAAACACTCTCGTGGGAATTACGTGCGAAATTGCTTCGGTTGGTGGCTGTCGTCACCCGCGCGCCCACCGATTCCGCACGCTGGCCGCTAATGCGAGTGCGGGCCACTTGTTGTGCGTCCGGGCATGATAGGTGGTGGCCTGGGCCCTTTGATGCGCACGTTGGCCCGATGACCCGCACGTTGGCCCGATGACATGCGCATGGGCAGCGCCGCCCAGGCGCATGTCTACGGGTTTGCGTGCGAACGACGCACATGTCCGACACTGTTTTGCCCAAAACGCAGACCACCTCGCCCACAACAGCCCGTTTTCAGCATTTTTCACCGAGGTGGTCTGCACTTTGGGCGCCTCGCCACCTCTAACCGCAGCCTCACCACCACCAAACGGGGGGAATTGCACTACATGAGGGTCCGACACGCCGATGACACGCCCCCAGATGGCTTCGTGTAGTGCAAAACCCCCACCACCGTCGGCACGGAGGGCTCCGGAGCCCCGAGCATCACCAAAATGGATAGGGAATAACAATCTGGATAGGTTATTGCCTTCTGGATAGGTTAATAAGCTATCCAGAAGCGTCGTTCCTATCCAAAACCGAGCTTCCTATCCAGAACACGCGCCACCATCTGATAGGAGGGCACCGGAGGGACTGGAGGGCCAGACAGCGGTGCCCGTGGGTAGCGGGAGGCCGGCAACTGGAGACTCGGACGGTGCCGAGGCGACACAACACTCCCCCACCAAGAACCGCGCCGGGCCAC
>CALBAF010000608.1 GCA_937926415.1 uncultured Actinomyces sp. | reverse complement strand
CTTCCTCCGCAGGCGCAAGCACCGGGCCGAGGCCGAGGGGAAGGCGTCGTCCGGCACGCTCTACGCCGTCGTCTCGATTGCGGTGGGCGTTGTCGGAAGCATCATCATCGTCGTCTCGGGCGTCTACGGAATCGCCGTGGCCCGGGACTTCGCAGAGGGGCCACGCACGATGAAAGTCACTTCGTGTCAGCTCACCCAGAAGGAGCACTACAAGTCGTCGGACAATCACAGCAAGATCATCGACTACTACGACAATCACTTCACCATGACCCTGGAGGACGGCACGACGCGCACGCTCACGCTCGAGACTGAGAGCTCCGACGACCTCGCCAAGTACGGCGGTGCCTCCCAAACCATCTACGAGACATGCAAGGCACGTTCCGGCGCGACATCCCTGACCGTCGATGTCTACAGCCACAGCTGGATCATCGTCGACGCGCGGGTGGGCGACTAGACCCGCACGGTCCACGGCCTCACCTGTGTCCACCCTGCTGAAAAGGTTCCCATGAGCAACGCAGCGCCTCTCTCCCCCGATCAGCCCCCGGCAGCCCGGGAGCCGTTCGCCCCCAGCACAGCTACGCGGGTCCCACTGACGAACGTGTTCGCGACGCCCGCTCCCCCGCACACACCGGAAGGCCCGTCGAGGGGAAGGACTTACGGTCTCGTCGCGATTGTGATCACTTTGTTTATCGTTGAGTGCATCGCTGCCTTCCTATGGGTAGGCACCACGACCTATGGCTTCACGAGGATCCTGTCGCTCGCGTTGGCATACAGTGTCGCGTTCCGGATCATGTTCGCGTGTCTGGCAGCGATCATCTGGCAGCTATCCCGATTGAAAAAGGAGCAACGGACTGATTCGGCGAACGGCCACCACAAGCGGCGCACAGCCCTGGCGCTGCCGGTCATCCTCCTCATTCCGAGCGCATACATTGCTCTGGCCCACGGAACGCCCGTCGTCGCCGACCTCATGACGGGGCCTCGCACCGTCACCGTGTCCTACTGCACCCACGAGGTGCGTACACACCGGATTAAATTTGGAGACTACTGGGGCAGACCAACGTTTAGCCGCAACTTCACGATGACTCTTCCCGACGGAACAACCCGTCAAACAGTGGTCGGCATGAAGCAGTTCGGGCATGCCAGGGAGATCGAGAAACCACTGTTCGATGCGTGCGTCGAGAAACCCGGGGAAACCTCAATGACACTCGACGTCTACTACCGGACCTGGGTGATTAGCGGCGCCAGGCTGGACTGACGAGGCTCACCGTCGCTCCGACCGCGCATGTAGCTCCGCGCATGTAGCTCCGCCATCTCTTCCCCTCGTTCAGCGAGGACGTGAAACGCCGTGTGAAACGGGCGCGGTCACGCCTCGGTGAGGATGCTCGAGATAAAGCGCGCGCTGTGGTCGAGGGCGGCCTCGGCCTCGGGAATGGTGGGAACACCCAGGACGTACACGTGGAAGCCATCCGGCTCCACGCGCAGGCACACGTCCACGCCAGCGCGAGCGGCCTTGCGCGCAAACTCGATCACGTCGGGGCCCAGGATGTCCACGTCGCATGGGTGAGATGCGCGTCCTCATCGAGGCCGTGAGCGGTACTGTGAAGACTGACGAGCAAGTCGGTGCCTGGTCGCAACCGCGCACCGGGATTCTCCCGGAACTGCACCCGGCCTCGCGCAGACACCCCAGGCTCGTCGCCATGCACCCGTCCGACAGGTAGCAACGATGAGTAATCAGAACCCTTACCCGTCCCCTTACGATCCGACTCAGCCACCCAGTCAGGCAACCGATCAGGCGCAGGGTCAGTGGACGCCGCAGTCTCAAGCGGGCGACGCTCAACCTCCCTTGCCGCCGCTGTCGTACCAGGGGTGGGGATACCAGGGATCCTCATACTGGGACACATATGCCGCATCGTCGGGCGCTGACGTGGCCTCCCAGAGCAATCCCTCTCCTGAGGATCCTTCCGGTGAGCGTAAGACACCGAATAAGCACGCGGGCTGGTGGATTCTCCTGACGCTCGTGGG
>CALBAF010000607.1 GCA_937926415.1 uncultured Actinomyces sp. | reverse complement strand
GACCGAGCCCGGCGCGAGCTGCGCGGCTGGTCCGATGCCTCGCTGGCAGGAGCTTTTGGCGCTATCGCCACGGCTGATGCCGAAACAAAGGGCGCGTCGCGGGACCCGCAGCGCGCCATCGAAAAAGCACTTATCACCATCTGCAGGCTGCACGGTCGCTGAATGCGCGCCCCGGCCTCGCCTATGAGACGCCCGTAGGGACTGAAGAGGAGAAGAATGACAACCATTCGAACGCTGGTGGGGAGTCTGCGCGAGTTTAAGAAACCCGCGATCCTGACCCCGCTATTCATCATCGGGGAGGTCATCCTCGAGTGTCTCATCCCGCTGATGATGGTCTCGCTGGTGGATGCGCTTGACGGTGTGTCCCTGAACCCCGTCATGCGCCTGGGCCTCATCCTCACCGGACTGGCCTTCGCATCGCTCGCGTGCGGCATTCTGTCCGCGCGTTTCGCGGCGACTGCCTCGGTGGGCCTGGCAAAGAACCTGCGTCAGGACCTCTTCTTCAAGGTGCAGGACTTCTCATTCGCGGACATCGACCGCTTCTCCACCTCCTCGCTGGTCACCCGCATGACGACGGACGTCACCAACGTGCAAAACGCCTTCGGCATGCTCATTCGTATCGCGGTGCGCGTGCCCCTCATGATCATCTTCTCCATCGTGATGGCGTGGCGCATCAACGTCCAGATGGCCCTCATCTTCCTCGGGATGGTGCCGGTTCTCGCCATCATCCTGGCAGCCATCGTGCTCATCGCATTCCCGATCTTCCGCCGTATCTTTAAGAAGTACGATGCCCTGAACAACTCCGTGCAGGAGAATGTCGCCGCGATCCGCGTGGTGAAGTCTTTCGTCACCGAGGAGCACGAGACCACGAAGTTCCGCGCCGCCTCGCAGGACGTGCGCAAGGACTTCACGAACGCCGAGAAACTTATCGCGCTCAACAGCCCCGTCATGATGTTCTTCGTCTTCGCCGCGATCATGGCCGTCGACTACGTCGGTGCCTCGATCATCGTGAACTCTGGCGGTACTGAGCTGACGAAGGGCGGCCTGACTGCTCTCATCACCTACGGCATCCAGATCCTGATGCAGATGCTCATGCTGGCCTTCATCTTCGTCATGGTCACGATGGCCGCCGAGTCCGCGAACCGTATCGCCGAGGTCCTCAACCACGACCCGTCGCTCACCTCTCCGGCCAATGGCGCCACCGAGGTTGCGGACGGCTCCGTTGTCTTTGACAGTGTGTCCTTCAAGTACTCCGAGAGCGCCGAAGAGAACGCGCTGTCCGAGATCGACCTGAGTATCGAGTCGGGCTCGACGCTCGGCATTGTGGGCGGCACCGGTTCGTCCAAGACCTCGCTCATCCAGCTGATCTGCCGCCTCTACGACGTCTCCGAGGGATCCGTCAAGGTTGGCGGACGCGACGTGCGCGACTATGACCTCAGCGCGCTGCGCGACGCGGTCTCCGTCGTCCTGCAGAAGAACGTTTTGTTCTCGGGCACCATCAAGGACAACATGCGCTGGGGCAACCCTGAGGCGACCGACGAGCAGATTGAGCACGCGTGCAAGCTCGCGCAGGCCGACGAGTTCATCCAGCAGCTGCCCGGCGGCTACGACTACGTCATTTCCCGCGGCGGCACCAACGTGTCGGGCGGCCAGAAGCAGCGCCTGTGCATCGCCCGCGCACTGCTGAAGAAGCCGAAGATCCTCATCCTGGACGACTCGACGTCCGCAGTGGACACGAAGACCGACTCGCTGATCCGATCTGCCTTCGAGACCGAGATCCCGGGCACGACGACGATCATCATCGCCCAGCGCCTGTCTTCGGTGAGCCACGCCGACCAGATCATCGTCCTGGACGACGGTCGCATCAAGGAACGCGGCACCCACGAGGAGCTGATGGCAGCGGGCGGGGAGTACCGAGAGATCTACGATTCCCAGAACGCCGCGAGCGAAAGCGAGGTGGCCTGACATGGCACGCATGCAGGATCGCGCCGTTGGCAACGACGGCGAGAAGCTCGAAGGCATCGAGCGTCCCTTCGGCCGCCTCATGGCGTACGTGTTCCACCACTACCCGGTGCGCATCAGCCTGACGGTCGTGTGCATCATTACTGCAGCCGTAGCCTCGGCCGTCGGCTCGATCTTCATGCAGCAGATCGTCGATAACGTCGTGACCCCGGGTCTGGAGAGCGGCTTTGACGCTGTGCGAGGCACCCTCGTGCGCCTCGTGGTCACGATGGGCATCATCTTCAGTGCCGGCGTCATCGGCAGCTTCATCTACACCCGCGCCATGGCCATCGTGACGCAGGGGACCCTCAAGCATATGCGAGACGACATGTTCGACTCCATGGAGCGCCTGCCCCTGCGCTTCTTCGACACGCACCCGCATGGCGCGATCATGTCGACCTTCACCAACGACACGGACGCGATCCGCCAGCTGATCGGCCAGTCCATCCCGACGCTCATCCAGTCGGGTCTGACGATCATCGTCCTGATCGGCACGATGCTCTACTACTCCGTGTGGCTCTTCCTCGTCGTCCTCATCGTGGGCGCTCTCATGGCCTTCCTGACCGGAAAGCTCGGCGGGCTGTCGGGTCGCTTCATGAAGGATCAGCAGGCCGCTCTCGCCGACGAAGAAGGCTTCATCGAAGAGATGATGGACGGACAGAAGGTCATCCAGGTCTTCAACCACGAGCAGGACGCCAAGGATGAGTTCGTCGAGTACAACGCCAAGCTCTTCGACTCCTCGCAGAAGGCGAACATCTACGGTAACGTGCTGATGCCTGCCCTGGGCAACATCGGCAATATCATGTACGTGGTCATCGCGATCGTCGGCGGCGTCATGATCCTGGAACAGACGCCGAACATCCACCTCTTCGGCGTCGACGTCATCACGGTCGGCGTGGTCGTGTCCTTCCTGGGCATGGTCCGTAACTTCTCGCAGACGATCGGCCAGATGTCCATGCAGGTCCCCATGATCGCCATGGGTATGGCGGGTGCGGGCCGCGTGTTCGCCCTCATCGACCAGGAGCCCGAGGAGGACGAGGGCTACGTGACCCTCGTGCGGGCGCGCGAGCTGCCCGACGGCAGTCTCGAGCCGACCGAGGAGCGCACGGGAATCTGGGCATGGCGCCACCCCCACAAGGCCGACGGCACCGTCACCTACACGCGCCTGCGTGGCGAACTGGTCATGGAGGACGTCGACTTCTCCTATGACGGCGAGAAGCAGATCCTGCACGACATCTCCCTGTGGGCAAAGCCCGGCCAGAAGATCGCCTTCGTGGGCGCCACGGGCGCCGGCAAGACGACGATCACCAACCTGATCAACCGCTTCTACGACATCGCCGACGGCAAGATCCGCTACGACGGCATCAACATCAACAAGATCCACAAGCCGGACCTGCGCCGCTCCCTCGGCGTCGTTCTGCAGGACGTCAAGCTGTTCACGGGCACGGTCATGGAGAACATCCGCTACGGCCGCCTGGACGCCACGGACGAGGAGTGCATTGCCGCTGCGAAGCTGGCCAACGCGGACTCCTTCATCCGACGCCTGCCCGAGGGCTACGACACGATGCTGACCGGTAACGGCTCGAACCTCTCGCAGGGGCAGGCTCAGCTCCTGTCGATTGCGCGCGCCGCCGTGGCCGACCCGCCGGCGATGATCCTCGACGAGGCCACCTCCTCGATCGACACGCGTACCGAGGCTCTCGTGCAGCAGGGCATGGACAACCTCATGGAGGGGCGCACGGTCTTCGTGATCGCCCACCGCCTCTCGACGGTGCGCAATTCGGACGCGATCATGGTCCTGGACCACGGCCGTATCATCGAGCGCGGTAGTCACGATGACCTCATCGCCCAGAAGGGCGTGTACTACCAGCTCTACACGGGAGCCTTCGAGCTCGAGTAGGCGCTCAACGATCACGTTTGCCCCGGCCTCGTTTCGACGAGGTCGGGGCTTCGTGTATGCGCGGGGCGTCGGATCGAGGGGATTGGTCGGGGCAGGTGTGCCGACCATGCGCGCAGGCGTGGGGTTATAGGACAAAACGTGTTGGTTGAGGGGTTAGTCCCAGGTGTTGTGGTAGGGGGTGGTGTGGTGGAGTTCGTTCCAGCACATTGCGTCGCCCCAGCCAGGGATGATGGCGGTGGCTTGGTGGGTTTGGCTGGCTTGGTACCAGGCGTTTTCGAGGGCTGCGTCGGTGGGCATGGTGGCCAGGATTGTCGCTGCTGGTTGGGGGCGCTCGCTGTGGGTGTAGCACCACCAAAACACGGCTTTCATGCGTCGGGTCAGGCGCATGCCGCGGTGGTCGCGCAGC
>CALBAF010000606.1 GCA_937926415.1 uncultured Actinomyces sp. | reverse complement strand
GGAAGATCTCGTACCACGCGCCCGCCAGGGCCTTCGTGCGGGCCACGTCGAGCGGGTAGACGCGGGAGGAGTCCAGCAGGTCACGCAGCGGGTGGTCGCGGAAGATGAGACGCACGCGCGAGGAGATGCCCGCGGAGAGGCGCTGCTGGGCGGAATGACTGGTGTCGCGCAGGCGGCGCGCCGCGTCGGTCAGGACGTCAATGTCCGAGGCCGGGGGACGCTTCTGGGAGGGGTTGCCGTAGGCGGTTCCTTCGGCTGCGCGCTCCATGAGGAGCGCACCCTCTTCGAGCATGAGCTCGACGTCAACGCCGGCGCCGACCTTTACGGTCGCGTCGTGACGCCACGTCGCGTAGGGATCCGACCAGGAATCCACGCGGAAGGACCACGCGCCGGGGGCGTCGGCGGCCACCCAGGCCTCGTACCTGTCGAGACCGGGGGCGATGTCCACCATGCGCGTGCGGGAGTATTCACCTCCGTCCGGGCGCAGCAGGACGGCCTCGGCGGCGAATGCGTCGTGTCCTTCGCGGAACACGGTTGCACGAATGGGGAAAGGCTCGCCTTCGGTCGCCTTGGCGGGAAGCGTTCCGTCTTCGATGACGGGGAACACTTCGATGATCGGGATACGGGGCAACAGTTTCTCGCTCACGGGACCCACACTAGCCTATGGATGCGCACGCGTGAAAGTCAGGCCCAAGCCTCGGTGTTGGAACCGATGTCCATATGATCTGTCAAGATTTCAACTGTTGTCAAAAGTGGCGGAGTTCCGCCTAAAACTGCGGAGGGTAGCCCCTGGATGTCCAGGAACTACCCTCCGTCTGTGAACGAGATGCTCAGCTGCTGCTGCTCTGCAGACCGGCGAACAGAGCGCCGCCGAACAGCACGAAGATCAAGATCGTCGCGACGACGCCGATGATCTGCCAGATGAACATGGCGCGCGCGAAGTTACGCTTCGCGGGCGAGCCGCCCGAACCGAGGGCAAGCACCAGCAGATAGATGAAACCGACCACCGGAATGCCGGCGACGAAGAGAGTGAGCATCCACGCGCCGACGGAGTCGTCGGGGTGCTCCGGGAACTGGTTGTATGCCATGAGTATCTCCAAGAAGGTGTGCGATCAGTAGTCCATCTGCATGGCCGTGCGGACCTCGGACAGGGTCTGATCGGCCTGTTCGTTCGCGCGCTCGTTGCCGGCGTGCAGGATGGACAGCAGGTAGTCCTCGTTCGCAATGAGCTCGGCGCGGCGCTCGCGCAGGGGAGCGAGCATCTCGTTGAGGGACTCGGTGACGAGGGACTTGAGCATGCCAGCGCCGGAGTCGCCAATGCGGTCCGCGATCGCCTCGGGCGCTTCGCCGGTGGCCAGGGAGGCGAGCATGAGGAGGTTGGAGACCTCGGGCCGACCCTCGGGATCGAAGGTGATGCGGCGCTCGGCGTCCGTCTTTGCCTTCTTGAGGATCTTCGCGGTCTCGTCGGCGCTCATGCGCAGCTCGATCGTGTTGCCGCGCGACTTCGACATCTTCTGGCCGTCCGTGCCCAGCAGTAGCGGGACCTCGGAGAGGAGGGCCTCGGGGCGGGGGAACACGGGGCGCTCAGGGGTGGCGCGGCCGTAGCGCTTGTCGAAGCGCTGGGCGATGAGGCGGGCCTGCTCGAGGTGGGGGAGCTGGTCCTGGCCCACGGGCACGATGTTCGCCTTGCAGAAGAGGATGTCGGCGGCCTGGTGGACCGGGTAGGTCAGCATGAGGCCCGTCATTGCGCGGCCCTCGGTCGCCTCCAGCTCGGCCTTCACGGTCGGGTTGCGGTGCAGCTCCGACTCGGTGACCAGGGAGAGGAAAGGCAGCATCAGCTGGTTGAGGGCGGGCACCGCCGAGTGGTTGAAGATCGTGGAACGCTCGGGGTCGATGCCCGCGGCCAGGTAGTCGGCGACGAGGCCGAGGACGCGCTCACGGATCGGGCCCACGCCGTCACGGTCGGTGATCACCTGGTAGTCGGCGACCAGAACCCAGGTATCAACCCCGCGGTTCTGCAGCAGCACGCGGTTACGCAGCGTGCCGAAGTAGTGGCCCAGGTGCAGGTGGCCGGTCGGGCGGTCACCCGTGAGGATGCGGAAACGCGAGGGATCCTGGTCGATCGCCAGGTCGATCTCGGCGCTGCGGGCCTTTGAGCGGGCCAGCGAGGCATCGGAGGTTGCGGTTTCCAGGGCATCTTCACTGCGAGTCATGCGTGAATCCTATCCAATGTGTGAGTGACGGGGGAATGGAAGAGGGGTCAGCTCTCGGGCTGGAACGCCACGTCGGAGAGCAGGATGGTGACGGAGAGGGGCTCGATCGTCAGCGTCGAACGCGGGGCGACGTGTTCAACCTCGAGGGAGAGATCCCCCGGGTCACGCGTCTCGCCGACGCCGCCCTCGGAGGGCGTCGCCCACACGGTCGAGTAGGCGACTAGCCAGTCCAGGTCGTGGCCTGCGGGCAGGGTGACCTCGGCGCTGTCGAGGTTGGCGTTGATGATGATGAGCGCGTCGCGGTCGCCCCACGTCACGCCCGAGCGCAGCATCTGGAACGTGCGGTGGTGCCAGTCCGTCCAGCCGTAGTCCGGCATGGGCGTGCCCTGGGCTGTGTACCAGGACAGGTCGGCGATCGTGTCACCGTTGCGAGGGGTGCCCGTCGCGAAGCGGTCGGGACGCAGAACAGGGTGAGCCTTGCGCAGGGCAATCAGCCAGGAGACGGCGTCAATCTGTGCGTGCTGACTCTCAGCCAGGTCCCAGTCGACCCAGGAGATCGGGTCGTCCTGGCAGTAGGCGTTGTTGTTGCCGTACTGGGTACGGCCGAACTCGTCGCCGCCTGTCAGCATCGGCGTACCCGAAGAGACGAACATGGTGGCCAGGATGTTGCGCTGCGAGCGTGCCCGCAGGTCGGCGATCGTCATGTCGGAGAGAATCGCGTAGGGGGTGTCGGCGTTCGGATGCGTGCCGTTCGAAGCAAGCGTGCCCTCCACGCCGTGGTTCCACGCGCGGTTGTCGTCCGACCCGTCGCGGTTGTTCTCCAGGTTTGCCGTGTTGTGCTTGCGGTCGTAGGCGGTCAGGTCCGCGAGCGTGAAGCCGTCGTGGGCGGTCACGAAGTTGATCGAGGCGCGGGGTCCGCGCAGACGGCCCAGGCCGTGTTCGAAGACGTCCTGGGAGCCGGACAGGCGGGTCGCCAGATCGTTCGGACCGGAGACGACATGGCCCGAGGCTTGGGCGCGCACGTCCGCCAGCCAGAAGTTACGCAGGGCGCCGCGGTAGTGGTCGTTCCACTCGGAGAAGGGGACCGGGAAGTTGCCGGTCTGCCAGCCGCCCGGGCCCACGTCCCAAGGCTCGGCGATCAGCTTCGAGTGGGCCAGGACCTCGTCCGTCGCCATCGCGATGAGGAGTGGGTGCATGGGGCTGAAGCCCGTCGAAAAACGGCCGAGCGTGGCCGCCAGGTCGAAGCGGAAGCCATCCACGCCCATCTCGCGCACCCAGTAGCGCAGCGAGTCCATCACCATCTGGATGGACTTCGGATGATCCATGTTGACCGTGTTGCCCGTGCCGGTCACGTCGATCATCTGGACCGGACGCGAGGAGGTGTGACGGTAGTACATGTCGGAGTCGAGGCCGCGCCAGGACAGGGACGGACCGGCGTCGCCGCCCTCACACGTGTGGTTGTAGACGACGTCGAGGATGACCTCGATACCCGCCTGATGCAGGAGCGAAACCATACCGCGGAACTCGTCGACGACCGCCTGGGCGCCGCGCTCGCGCGAGGCCTCGGTGGCGTAGGAGGGTTCGGGGGCGAAGAAGGAGAGGGTGGAGTACCCCCAGTAGTTCGTCAGGCCTCGTTCGGCGAGGAAGGGCTCGTCGCACTTGGCGTGGACGGGCAGTAGCTCGACGGCGGTGACTCCCAGATCCTTCAGGTAGGACACGGAGGCCGGGTGAGCCAGGCCCGCGTAGGTGCCGCGCAGCTCCGGTGGCACGCCGGGCATGTTCTTCGTGAAACCCTTGACGTGGATCTCGTAGATGACGGTGGTCTCCCACGGGACGTGCGGCTGCGGTGCGATCGGGAAGGAAGGCTCCACGACGACCGAGCGCGGCATATACGGCGCGGAGTCAAGTGGGGAGCGGCGCAGCGGGTACTCCGAGGGGTAAAGGTCCTCATCCACGTAGTGCGCGTAGACCGCAGGCTTCATGTCCACCACGCCGTCGAGGCCTCGGCCGTAGGGGTCGAGGAGGAGCTTATGCGAGTTGTAGAACTGGCCGCCGTCCGGATCCCAGGTGCCGTGCGCGCGGAAACCGTAGCGGGTGCCCGCACCGTATCCGGGGATGTGGCCGTGCCAGATACCGGTCTTCGGGCCTAGCAGTGCGAAGCGGGTCTCAGCCCCGGCCTCGTCGAAGATGCACATGTCCACGCCGGAGGCGGCCCTGGCGACCACGGCGACATCGAGACCGTCGCCCGACGGGAAAACCCCCAGACGGGTGGGAACGGGATTAGGTTCGGTGACGCGTACGGTGGGGACGCTGGACGAGCCGGAACGCTCGGACATATAAAAGTGCCTCTTTCTTAGAGTTTATTGGCAGCACCATAGCCTGATAGATGCAGCCATCATCCATCATACGTGACCGTTAATTGAGCGGTCGGATTAGGGGATGGGCTGAGGGTATGAACAGCGGCACGCACTGGTGAGGCAACCCTCATATATATGGGCGTGCTGCGCAGAATGTGGCACGCTAGAAGTCATGAGAATTGTCGTGTGTGTGAAGCATGTCCCCGACATGCAGTCCGAACGCCGTTTTGAGGGCGGCCGCCTGGTGCGCGGTGAGGACGATGTGCTCAACGAACTGGACGAGAACGCCATCGAGGCTGCCGTCCAGCTCAAGGAATCCGAAGAGGACGCGGGTCGCGAGGCCGAGGTCGTCGCGCTGACGATGGGCCCCGAGGACGCTGAGGACTCCCTCATGCGCGCCCTGCAGATGGGCGCCGACCGCGCCTATATCGTCTCCGACGAGTTCCTCGAGGGCGCCGACGTCATCACGACCGCCTCCGTTCTGTCCGTCGCGATCGCAAAGATTGCGCAGGAGTGCGGCCCCGTCGACCTGGTGCTCACCGGCATGGCCTCGCTGGACGCGATGACCTCCATGCTGCCCGCAGCCCTGGCTGCCAAGGCGCACATGCCGCTGCTGGGCCTGGCCCGCTCCCTGAGTGTTGAGGGCGGCGTCGTGACCATCGAACGCGCCGTCGACGGCTACACCGAGACCGTGCGCGCCGCGCTGCCCGCCGTCGTCTCCGTGACCGATCAGATCAACGAGCCGCGTTACCCTGCCTTCGCCGCCATGAAGGCCGCCCGTAAGAAACCGCTGGACCAGTGGGGCATCGATGACCTCGTCGAGGTTCCCGGTGGCGAGGCGCTTGTTATGCGCCGCGCGCTGACCGCCGTCACCCACGGCGAGGAGAAGACCCGCGACGGTTCCGGCACGATCATTCAGGACGCCGGCGAGGGCGGGCGCGCTCTGGCCGACTACATCCTTTCGGTGGTGAAGTGACATGACGCAGCAGATGAGTTCCCCGATTCTCGTTCTGGCCGACCAGGCGGGCGATCACCTGACGCCCCTGGCTCACCAGGCCGTGACGCTGGCCGCGTCCCTGACCTCCGCCGACGTTGTCGCGCTGTCCCTGGCCGCCACCCCCGACGTGGCTGCGCTGTCCGAGCTGGGCGCGACCCA
>CALBAF010000605.1 GCA_937926415.1 uncultured Actinomyces sp. | reverse complement strand
AGGTCAATCCGTGAAAATCCGCGATTCCGGACACACATTTTGACCCTTAACCCTCTGTTTCTGTGAACGCATCCTGCGCACGTGGGCCCCTTTGATGCGCACGTTAACCCGGTAGGTGGTGGCATGGGCGGGCTGCCCACCATGCCATCAATGGGGTTTAGCTGCGCATGTGCGGGTTAAGGGCGCCAGCAGAAGGACCCGGCTGCCAGGCACACGGCACAACAAACTCGCCCGGCGGGATCCCTCCAGCGGCGTTTCCGCGAAAATACTCGCCCAGCGCGCCATTAAACGCCAATTTTTGGCCATTGTGAGCACGCAGGGCGAGATCTTTCGTGCTCGCACCCACATCAGGCCGAGCAGGGCGAAAAATATCGCGCACAGTACGCAGAAACATGGCGACGTTGAAACCACCAACACCACTGCTCGCCCCCAACAAGGGACCATTGAAACCGACGACACCTCTGCGCCCGAAAAATGCAACAAAAACGCCCATTTCTCACCCGCAAAGGCGATGGCGGTTTCACACCCACGCAGGAACAAGCGAGCAAAGGCGACAAGGGTTTCAGACAACCGGGCCACCTGGCCGACAGGGCCAGGCCGCGGCGCCCGCGGGCCCTGAAGCCATGTCCGGCCCCGCCATTTCACACCTGGTCTCTCTCACCCGCACGTGGGCCCAATGACCTGCACCTGGGCCCGATGACCTGCACGCGGGCAACGCCGCCCAGACGCATGTTGAGGGGTTTACGTGCGTATCAAGGGGTTAACGCGTATGTTCAGCGGTTTCCTTGCGAACAACACTCCACGACAGGCACCGTTGTGCCCAAAACGCAGACCACCTCGCCCGTAACATCCCGTTTTCACCGTTTTTCGCCGAGGTGGTCTGCACTCTGGGCTCCACACCACCTCAAACCGCGACGTCACCGCCACCAAACGGGGGAAATGACGTCATTAGAACCACGACACGCTGGCGACACGCCGGCAACCAGCTTCTAATGCTGCAAAACCCCCACCACCATCGGCATAGAGGGCATCGACGGGCCCGGCGCCCAGAAAAACCGCGGGTCCACAAGCAATAACCAGCGCCACACGGCAACACGTAGTGTCCTATAACCCGTTTGTGTCGCGTGGCGCTGGGAAGATGATCGATCTGTGTTGGGCGTCGTTTCGCTCTTCCATTTACTGACCGACTGGTGAGTTTGTCGATGTTCTGGGATGGTTATTCGCTCATCGGACGACACATCCGGGTAATAAATTTTGTCAGTTTATAAATTAGTTCGACAAATTGGCGAGGTTTGCGTTTGTCGCTCGTGTTAGTTGTGGTGCCTGAGGAACTAATTGCTCTGATTCTTGACCAAATTGCAGGTGATTGGCATAAACTGGTGCGGTATGCGGCGACGTCGTCGCACATCCCGTTGACAGGAGTTTTCTATGGTTGCCCTGAAGCGCCGTCACTTCGGTGTTCTTCTTGCGACTTTCGCATTGGTTCTGAGTTTCTTTGGTCTGGCGCAGTTTGTCGGCGCTCAGGCTCCTGCGCATGCCGCTCCCTTGAGCTGTCCGGAGCCCACCACGAATGTGAGCAACAAGGTCACGTTGGATTGGGGCAACGCTCAGCTCGTCGACCACACTGGCCGTGAGACCAAGGCTGTGGGTGACTGGTGGGACCTTGGCATCAAGCTGCCGTGGAAGACCGACGGCCGCGTGAAGGCCGGCGACTACTTCACCTACGACGCCTCGATCGTCAACTCCGCGACGGGGGAGAGCGTCCTCCGTCCGAACGTTGCTCGTAAGTTCGAGGTCATCTCCAACAATGGCGTCGTCGTCGGCTGCGGCACCTGGGGTGCTGACGGTATGGTGACCGTTGTCTTCAATGAGAAGGTCGAGTCTGCCGCGCAGTGGTACGGCCATGTCTCCACCAACGGCCTGACCCAATACACCGGTCCTGGCGGTGAGAAGTACAAGGTGAAGCTCGGCAAGAAGGTTGAGCGCGAGCTCGACATGCTGCGCCGCACCCCCGGCGTTCCTCGCTACCAGAAGGATGGCTGGCTGACCCTCGGTGAGAACGAAGATGGCGACGAGAACAAGGCCATCATGTGGCGCGTTGTCCTCCCCGCAGGCGACAAAGCCGTGACCGGCGCGTCGATCGTCGACGAGGTCCCCGCGGGCTCCAACTGGAGCTTCAACTGCGACTTCGTTAATGGATACACGAAGAACCACACCTACCTGGTGACCGACCCGACGACCTCCGAAGGCCTCCGTCAGGACAATGACACCTCGAAGGGCGCCTTCGGAGCTGCCGCGCAGGTCGAGTGCTCCTCGACCAAGGTGACCGTTACGCTCGCAGAGATTCCCGCGAACCAGTCCGCCATCATCCTGCTGCCTGCCCACATTGAGGGCGCGAAGCGCGCTGGCGATGTCGTGGGTGTCTTCTCCAACACCGTCAACTTCAATGTTCCCGGTGGCAAGGTTGTCCAGCCCATCACGAAGACCCTCCACTACGGTGCGGCTGCCGACGCATACGCCCACCAGACCTTCTCGGTGACCAAGAAGGTCGAGGGAGATCTCCCCGAGTCCGCTCAGGATCTCGAGTATCCGCTGACGATCACCCTGAAGAATGACGCCGATCCCTCGGTGAACAAGACCTTCGCGGCGTCCGTCAAGGCTGGAGAGACCTACACCTATCCCACGTCGCTGCCGCTGGGTACTGTCGTGACCGTTGCTGAGGGCGATCTGCCCGCCGGTGTCGGAATCACCTGGGTCGACGGCGAGAGTCGCGTGTTTGAGGCTGCCGACGGTGTGACCCTCTCCGCGGACAACCGTGAGGCCACCTTCACGCTGAGCGATGATCGGGTCTACTCGCTGACGCTGACCAACACGGTGGCGCCGGCCCCGACCCCGACCCCGACCCCGACTGTGAGCCTTGACCCCTCACCTCTGGC
>CALBAF010000604.1 GCA_937926415.1 uncultured Actinomyces sp. | reverse complement strand
TGCGCATCCTCGTGCGCACCGCCGAAGGGCTCACCCTGATCGGCGCTCTCCTCCGCGGGAGCCTCGGACTCGGCAGCAACCGGTTCCTCGGCAGCCGGGGGCTGCGCGGGGACGACACCCTGATCCGCGAGCCACTGCCCGAGGGCAGGGTACAGCGAGGGGTGCGTTGCAACATAGGGTCGCAGGTCCGGGCGAGCGGCAGTGATATCCGCGAGATCCTGGGCCGAAAGCGCCGGATTGCTCAAGTCGGCAGCGGTGAGCTGCGACGGATCGATAGTGCTCATCTCTATTCCTCTCGCACCCGTAGGTGCAGTTCCTGATGGCGAACAGCCAATACTATCGCGCCGAGGGTTGTATACGTCAAGACGTTCACTCCATGAAACATGGGCGTGAAACAAAAGACCCGGCCCCTCACGGGACCGGGTCTGTGGTGGTAGCGGGGACAGGATTTGAACCTGCGACCTCCGGGTTATGAGCCCGGCGAGCTACCGAACTGCTCCACCCCGCGTCGGCTCTAGATACTCTAGCGCATCGACCCAGGGGGCACAAACCGTGCGCGGTGATTTACGTCCCAGCGGTCAGTATCTATCAGCGGGAACGACACGCTTCCGGTCCGGGATGGCCAGAAGGATCGCGGTCACGATGCACGTCAACGACAGTACCCACATTGCCACCGACCGCAGGCTATCTATCCCGCTGTAATACGGCAGATGCATCGGCAGATACGGGGTGTACCACGGCAGCCTGAATGCCACGGCCGTCCACGGCTGCATGATCAGGTACGTCACCAGAACGACACCCGCAGCGATGTAACGAAGCGGGGTGACACGTTTGACCAGGTAGATGATGAGGAAGGCAATGAGAACGACATTCACCACCATCCAGAACCCAAACGACCCCCGCTGAGCGCGCGAGGCATACAGTGCTGAGAGCTCATAGCTCCAGGGAATGAACTTATCAACAAGGAGGATCAGCTTCGCGAACAGGAGGATGCACGCGGCATCCACCCCACGTCGAGAAGCCGTGGTCTTACCCTCCGTCACCACGGGCACGTAGGTCGGGGCTGCTATGTAGCCAGTCGACATCGGCTCGGCCCGCTGCTCCTCGCTGCTCACGAGACCGGAGTATGGGTATCGTGGGTCCGTCATCGTTGTCCTTTCATCGTCGAGAAGCGGCGTGTTGATCCGATCCTAGCCACTCACGCGCCCCTCTTTTTCGCGCCTCCATCGAAGCTACTGAGGCGCGGTGAAACCTGACGTGTTGGAAGCCTGAGCAGACGAGGCCTCGGGCGCAGCCTCGGAAGAAGGACTCTCGGGCATCACCGACGGCGACGCGACGTGGCCGACCGGAGCCGGTCCTGCGGCAGGGACGGCAGCGCTCATCGCGTAGGGCGAGGGTACCGACTTGAAGTCCGGGATCGCGAGCAAGATCGCGGCGATGACACAGATCCAATCAATCGCCCGCATCAGGAGCAAGCGCGCACCCAAGAGTCCGAGCTCATTAATACCGGGCTCAGGCACGAACGCGTAGTACCAGACAGAATCATTAGCAACCAAAACGATCGGAGTAATAACAAAGAACGACAACAAAATGATGGACGCGTCAACATAGCGCGCAATGACAGTGCCCTTGCGGATGTAGAGCACCGCGAGCGTGATGACAACGATGCCAATCAGACGCCACAGCCAGAACATCGGGTTCGAGAACCGGCTGACGTAGTCGTCGAGATGATCGAAGCGATAGGGAATGAATCCGTGCACCAGGGAGATCCCCTGGAGGACAATGACCATCCACGCGGCGATGCGTCCGTGCATGGATAGCGACGAACGAGCCGAATTCGATGGGTCAGCGTACAGGGGTGCCGCGCCATAGCGATCGGCGACCGGCGCCACCATCACGGGAGCACCCGTCGGAGCTGGCAGCGAGGGAGCACCCGTCGGAGCCCCGCTCGGCTGTGGCACACCCGAGGGTGCAGCAAAGGGATTATTGGGCAGGGACATCGTTTTCCTTCCATGACGTGTCAGGTCCGAGGGATAGCGACCTCACCATAGCAACGGCGCGCCGGGGTATGTCGGTCGACAACTCATGCTGGGAAAGCGCCCCCTCACGCCGCTTTCCCGCCCCATAGACGGCCGCGCGCCCGGCCCCCTCACGACACGTGAGTAACA
>CALBAF010000603.1 GCA_937926415.1 uncultured Actinomyces sp. | reverse complement strand
GTGCCAACGAGTTGCCGTCCTCGAAGGACAAGTCTGAGTCGCTCTATCGCCGTTTTATCCTCATTCCGTTCCGCAAGCGCTATGTTGGCGCGGATGAGAACAAGGCGATCAAGAACGATTACTTGAAGCGGCCTGAGGTTCTTGCGTACGTCGCGCACAAGGCCCTGATGTGGCCGTGGTTCGATTCGTTTATTGAGCCTGCGGTGTGTCAGGAGCTGCTCGGTGAGATGCGCGTTGAGAATGATCCGGTCCTTCAGTTCGCTGAGGAGTTTTTGCCTCAGTTCGTTTGGGACCTGTTGCCGTGGGGGTTCCTCTACGGGGTGTATTCCGCATGGATGCGCAAAGAGGTTCCCAATGGTCGTGCAGTCAGCTCTCGGGAGTTTAACAAGCGGCTTACAGCATACGTTGATGCCACCCCCTCGTGCGGGTGGGTTGTTCCTCATGGTGCGGACGGCAAGCAGAAATCCATGCGTACGCAAAACCGCATTGTCGGTGATGAACCTCTGGCTGTGGAATACGACCTGAGTAACTGGTTTGATCTCCAACCTGTAGGCGGTTCTATGTGCAAGATCGGGATCCCGCATAACATGCCAGTTTCGGCCCGTGGGCTTCTGCGGGCAGGCACTTCATCTACTGACGACGAGTGACCCAAAACTTGCCCTCAATCCTCGCCGTCTGGGCAGCGGCAACAAGTTACGAAAGGATGCACAATGAATAATCGCAACAACGCTCTCGATGACCTTATCAAGCAGGAACGTCTTGCTTATCAGAAGCGCGTTCGTCGCTTGCGTGAACAAGCACGCAAGGAGGAGGAACGCCTCGCCTTGCGCACGGCGGAGATCATCCGTACGGAGCACCCCGACACGTATTCGAAGTATGAGGAGGAGGCACGTCGCCTCCTCGAAGAGGAGCGACTGGCTCGCTCCTCTCGGGCGAAGCGTTCGGCGCAGTCCGACGCGCAGCCGGAGGTTGCGACGGCGGAGCAGGACCAGCAGGACGGAGGTACGAATTATGAGTACTGATAGCACGTCTACGTTCTACGACCCTGTGTACGAGGCACGCAAAGCGTTGCGAGAGGCAGGGGTAGGTGCACCCTCGCTGTCGGAGCGTGCAGCGCGTGCGCCGCGTCAGGTGATGCCTCGTGACGAAGCTCCTGCTACTCCGCTCAGCGAGGCGCAGGAGCTGGTGCGAGACGTGGTGGGGGATGTCCTATCGCGCGTCTCGCTCCCACCGTCTCCTGCTCCCCGTCAAGGGGTAGCAGGGGCGGTGTCCCCCGCGCCCGCAGTGAGCAACGCGAACGAGGACGTGGGCCAGCGGAGAGATGTCAGACAGGGGGCGGTCACGCCACCGTTGTCTGACACTCTCCCTGCTGGCCATACCGTGGTATCGCCTAAAGTCATGCCTCAGCATGGGGGCGTTACCACGTTCTCCGACACTCGTTCGCACAGGATCACAGTGCGTGTGTCGGAGGAGGAGTACGACGCCTTCAAGCGTCGTGCGACTGCGCTCAACGTTACGGTGAGCGCATGGCTTCGCGCAGCAGCACTACATGTGCTCGACGCTGCGAAGCCACCTCTGGAGGCGGTGCCTCAGGCGGCGGCTCCAGAGTCGGCGCAAACTGCTCAGGCTGTTGAGCAGTTGCGGCGTTTGGGGGTCAATCTGAACCAAGCACTCAGGCGCGGTTCGGTGATTGACCCCGCGCGGGTGCGAGACCTCGCTCGCGCCGTCGATGACTTGCGTGCAAGTCTTGGTGACAAGACGGTGATCACGTCATGAGCACGATCAACGTCAAGTCCTCGAAGTCCGCCGCCTCGGCGGTGAACTACGTGCTGTATGGTGCCGACGCAAAGGTGCGCTCTCGCCTCCGATCAGAGGGACGCACTCGGGCGGCGGCACTCGCCATCCATACTGCGGACGGTGCTTCGACACCGGAGCAGTTCCTTGCTCGCGCTGAATCACTCGCACGCTTGCATGGGAGGAAGGTGGAGGCGTACACCTATGTTCTCGCTTTTCACCCGGACGAGTTCGACGTGACCTCACCGGAGGATATGCAACGCGTGTGCGATGTCGCGAAGAGGCTCACAGAGTCTATGCACAGTGCTGACTACCTGATTGCCGTTCATACGGACTCGAAGGGTCAGCATGCGCATGCGCATATCACAGTGACGAACCATGACAACCTCACGGGCAAGGCGCTCTCGCGTTATACCTCGTGGCGTCACGGACTGCACCAGTTGAATGATCAGATCATGCGTGAGGAACAGCTCCGCGTGCTCCCCGATCCAACCAGGCCCAAGCCGGGGTGGCTTCAACGCAGAGAGGACTTTTCTCCCGGTGGTTTTGAGCAACAACTTGGCGACATCGTCAACGACGCGCTTGCTGATCCGCGCTCGGTGGATCAAGCGTCGTTTGAGGAAGTCCTCGCTGAACATGACGTGCGCCTCGCGGTCACGGATCGTGATGGATGGTCTTTCAAAATGAGGCGGCTCGACAATGGTAAGTGGGGAAGGAAGAAAGCAAGCGCCTTGTCTCCAGATTTCACCGCCGATAAGGCACAAGATGTGTTCGCTGCTCACCGACAAGTGGTAGCGGTTCTGGAAGACGAAGAGGAGGAGGAGATCGCACCCAAGAAGAAGCCTCCGCTTCCTCACCCTCAACCTACTCCGCCACCCTCACCCCGACAGTCACCATCGCTCTTCGATGTGCTCACGGGGAAGGCAGAAATACCAATGCCTGCGGGTGAGAGTGTCGAACTGAAGAAGACCTCGACACATTCACCCCGAACGCGACCTGAGACTACCGAAGAACGAGACGCACGCCGTATGAGAGGTGTTATCGTCCCTGAGGTCACACAGCATGAAGACGATGGGATGGAGTTCTGAGGCAAAGGATGAGGAAAACAAGAACCCCGGCTACCGTGAGGTAACCGGGGTTCGTGTTATAGGGATCTGTAGATGAAGACGCCACCATCAGGCGCGTTGGTGACTGTGTACTCGTATTCGAGGTCTTGGATCCATGATTTCCAGTTGAAGTAGCGCTTCGCCTCCTCAGGCCAGTCCTCCATCAAACAGGTGTCCTCAGCGAGCTGTGTCGCGTAGTCCTCGAACGAGTCCCAGCAACCGCAATACCTCTCCTTGAAGTCGGATGAACTCGGTAGTGTATCCCCACATGCTACGTAACAGCCTGTTTCAATCCATGCGAGCAGTGCAGGCCACTGTTCTTCTCCGATCTCATCGAAGACTTCACCCCAAAGCTGTGCGGTATCGGGCGACATTTCGCTGGTTCCTGTGGGGAACCCCTCGTGATCAAAGATCCATAGCTCGTCGTGATATGTGGGGCCAAGGTGAAGGCCTTCAGGCGTTACTTCACCGGCTTCTTCTGCCGGGAACCATCTCCCGTTGAGTATGCCTTCGTTATAGCAGGCTAGACAGCCGATCCAGACCGACGGACGAACCGTAGTTTGAGTAATCATTTCAACCTCCCGAGTAGGTGGAGGTGAGGCCGGGCAGTCCAGCTCGGGTAAGGACGCACACAGGCGACCTCACCTCCAACGAGTGGCTCGGGGTCGCTTTGCGACCTTCTCAGGGGATGAGCGGGAGGAGGATATTTATCGCTCAGGGGGATGATCTTTATTGCCCTTGCATGTTCTCGTGGAGTGGGAGCGGGAGGGTGAGGAGGCCCTCCCCGGCAGCGCGGGTTGTAACGCTAGTTGTAACGCTTGTAACGCCTGTGTAACGCCTATTTTTCGTCATGCGTTACGCTCTAAACGTTGGTATATCAAGCAAAACTATATGTTGTAACGCCTGTAACGCCTATTTTCTATAAATTACGCACGGGAAATACTTCTTCACCCGTGTTTTTCTATATATAAAAGTTTTCGGTTTTAGGCGTTACAAGCGTTACAAGGTCAGCTTTTCGTTGAGATACGAGGCGAAACGCTGTAACGCTTGTGCATTTTTAGGTGTTACACCAGCGTTACAAACCCCGATTAAGCGTTACAAACCCCCCGCCTCCGCCCCTTCCCTGAGAACATACGGAGGGTGAGGATGGTCTTACGCCCCGCAGGGGCGTTGATTGATAGTCCTCGATGTTGGGCGATAGTCCCCTCGGGTTAAGGGTCAAAAAGTGTGTCCGGAATCGCGGATTT
>CALBAF010000602.1 GCA_937926415.1 uncultured Actinomyces sp. | reverse complement strand
CGCGGACCTCGACCTCGACCAGGCGTTCCCGCCCGCCGCACGCGGACCGCGCGGCCGGGCCGGTGGCGAAAAGACACCTCACCTGCCCGACGGCTGGCTGGACCACCCCTACCTCACGCAGAGCGAACGAGATCGCCTGCACCTGGCAGAAATCGGATACTAAGCGAAGGAATCATGCCTCACCCATCTGCGCCCGACCCCGACCCTGCTCCCGGACTCGTCACCATCGGGAAAGCCGCCAAGAAGGCGAGCCTCGGGGGACGCACCCAGGTCATTATCCCCGTCAGCGGGGACGCGGCGGCCCTGAGCGGGCAGGTCGAGGCGCTGGCCTCGTGCCGCGCGGACATCGTTGAGTGGAGGGCTGACACCTTCCTGTCCTCCCTTGTTGGGGCGCATTTCGTGGCCGCATCGGACGTGGAGGAAGACCTGGCGCGAATGGCCCGCTACGTCGCGGATTCGTCGCCGCTGCCGGTTCTGGCGACCATCCGCACGTCGGTCGAGGGCGGCGAGGCCTACCTGGACGACGAGGAATACTGCGCCCTTGTGCGTTCGCTTGCGTCCTTCGCGGGCGGTGTGGACGTGGAGATCTCCCGCGACGGATCCTCCGCACTCATCGATGAAGTGCACGAGGCCGGGGCGATCGTCGTCGCCTCCTTCCACGACTTCGAGGGCACGCCCGGCGACGAGCAGCTCGCCGAGGTCCTCGCGGCCATGAACTACGCGGGAGCCGACGTCCTGAAGTTCGCGTGCATGGCGAACAGCGCCACGGACGCTGCCCGAGTACTGGCCGCGCAGGCGTGGGCGCGCGAGGCCTACGACCGTCCCGTCATCGGCATCGCCATGGGTCCCAGCGGCGCACCTACACGCCTGGTGGGCTCTGCCCTCGGTTCCGCGGCCACCTTCGCGACCCTGCCTGGGTGGGAGGGCAGCGCCCCCGGCCAATTCACCGTCGAGCAGGTGCGCGTGGTCCTCGACATCGTCGAGGCCTCGGAGGACTAAGCCCTATCGCCGGGGCCAACGCGGCCACGAAGCAAGCGACGAAAAAGAGGGGCGCTGGAGTGTTCTCCAGCGCCCCTCGCGCTATTGCGTGCGGTTATAGCGTGCGGCAGTGATACGCGGGTTTTCAACATGTGTGGGGGTGGGCCAAGCGGCCCGCCCCCACAGCTATGTCAGCGATGCTCGGAAAGCTCACGCCTCCTTGGGGGACACAGTCACGACCGTGTCAGTGATACCCACCGGGCCGGGGGTGGCCGGGGTGATCTCGC
>CALBAF010000601.1 GCA_937926415.1 uncultured Actinomyces sp. | reverse complement strand
CCCAGCACATCCACCGTGATGCCGGAGTCGTCCGCGATGGCGGCCAGGCCCGTGGCGCGGGCCAGGGCGCGAGCCTTGATGAGGGAGTTCTCCTCGAAGGTCACCCCATCCTCAACGGGGGAATCCACGTCGAAATCGCTCATGCGCGCCACGCAGCCGGCCTCGAAACCCTCCCACGCGGGGGCCAGGATCGCCTCGAGCTCGCTGACCTTGTGCGCGTTGGAGGTCGCGAAGACCAGGCGCGCGCTCACGGACGCACCTCGACGCGCTCCATGAGGGGAGCCTCGAGCGCCAGCTTCTGCGCCTCCGCGAGCCGGGCGTTACCCAGGGTCGCCAGGTCCAGCAGTTCATTCAGCTCATCGCGGTTGAAGGGGGCGTGCTCGGCGGTGCCCTGCACCTCGATGAAACGGCCATCGCCCGTCTGCACGACGTTCATGTCAGTCTCGGCGCGCACGTCCTCAACGTAGGGCAGGTCCAGCATGGGGGTGCCGTCGATGACGCCCACGGAGATTGCGGAGATCGAGTCGGTGAGGACCTTGGCGGAGGGCTTGAGGATGCCCTGCTCCTTCGCCCAGGTCACCGCGTCGGCGAGGGCCACGTAGGCGCCCGTGATCGCCGCGGTGCGGGTGCCGCCGTCGGCTCGCAGTACGTCGCAGTCCAGAACGATGGTGTTCTCGCCGAGCGCGGAGACGTCGACGATGCCGCGCAGGGAGCGGCCAATGAGGCGCGAGATCTCCTGAGTGCGGCCGCCCACCTTACCCTTGACGGACTCGCGGGAGGAACGCTGTTCGGTGGCGCGCGGGAGCATCGAGTACTCGCCGGTCACCCAGCCCTCGCCGGAGTCGCGCTTCCAGCGCGGCACGCCCTCAGTGAAAGAAGCAACACACAGGACGCGGGTGTTACCGAACTCGATGAGGACGGAGCCCTCGCCGGTGCCCGACCAACCGCGGGTAATGGAGACGGGACGGAGCTGGGACGGGGTGCGCCCATCGGCGCGCAGGGGAGTATTTGTCATAGTGCCTAGGGTAGCCCACCGCGTTACCGTGGAGTTATGAGTCTTGATCTACCTCTCGTCCGCGGTCACGTCGATCCGGCTGTCGCGCTGCGCGAATCCGTGGCTCCCCTTGCCCTGGTGCGCGCAGGTGAGGCCGATGTCATCCTCGTGGACGGCTCCGGCTTCGTTCTCCTTGACGAGGCCACCGACTCCTCCTCGGACACCCCGGTTCTGCGGCACCTGGTCGGAGAGGAAGCCGTGCGTGCCGCCGAGGGAGCGACCGCCTCGTTCATCGGGGTGGCGGGCGGACAGCCGGTGGTCGCGCTTGAGACGAATCGGGACGAGGCCTTGGGCCGCTGGGAGCACCTGCGTGCGGTCGGCTGGCAGCTCGACGGAGACGACGCGGC
>CALBAF010000600.1 GCA_937926415.1 uncultured Actinomyces sp. | reverse complement strand
CCCGCCGTGCCTCCAACTGGCGCTCGCGCCGCGAGCTGGAAGATGAGCTCGTCTCTCAGGGCATCGTCGGTATCGCGGACGTCGACACACGCGCCATCACCCGCCACATCCGCGAGCGCGGAGCTATGCGCGCCGGCATCTTCTCCGGTGACGCGCTGCCCGTGGGCGCGCAGTACCTGGGGGAGGAGGCCGTGGCCTCCCTCGTGCGCATCGTCTCCGAGTCGCCCGCGATGAGCGGAGCGGCGCTGGCCGCCGAGGTGTCGACGGACGAGACCTACGTGGTGGAGCCCCTCGGCGACTTCGAGGGCAAGGAACCCATTGCGCGCGTCGTCGCCGTCGACCTGGGTATCAAGTCGCGCACGCCCTACCACCTGGCCGCGCGCGGAGTGCGCGTCTACGTGGTGCCTTCCACCGCGTCCTTCGCGGACATTGAGGCGCTCAAGCCGGACGGCGTGTTCTTCTCCAACGGCCCGGGCGACCCCTCGACTGCCGACCGCGAGATCGGCGTACTGCGTGCCGTCCTGGACGCGGGTATTCCGTACTTCGGCATCTGCTTCGGCCACCAGCTCTTCGGCCGCGCGCTTGGCTACGGCACCTACAAGCTGGAATACGGCCACCGCGGCATCAACCAGCCGGTGAAGGACGTGGCCACGGGCCGCGTGGAGATCACCGCTCACAACCACGGCTTCGCTGTGGATGCCCCGGTGGGGGAGCCCTCGGTCGCTCCCTTCGACTCGGGCCGCTACGGCCGAGTCGAGGTCTCGCACGTCGGCCTCAACGACGGTGTCGTCGAGGGACTGCGCGCCCTGGACATTCCCGCCTTCTCCGTCCAGTACCACCCCGAGGCAGCCGCAGGCCCCCACGACGGCGAGCTGCTCTTCGATCGCTTCATTACCCTGATGACCGCCGCTAAGGAGACCCACTGATGCCCCGCAGGAACGATCTGTCGTCCGTCCTCGTCATCGGATCGGGCCCCATTGTCATCGGCCAGGCATGCGAGTTCGACTACTCGGGCACGCAGGCATGCCGCGTCCTGAAGGAGGAGGGCCTGCGCGTCATCCTCGTCAACTCCAACCCGGCGACAATCATGACCGACCCGGGCATCGCCGACGCCACCTACGTCGAGCCGATCACCCCGGAGGTCGTGGCCTCGATCATCGAGAAGGAGCGCCCCGACGCCCTTCTGCCCACGCTGGGCGGCCAGACAGCCCTCAACACGGCCGTCGCGCTGTCCGAGATGGGCGTTCTCGACCGCTTCAACGTCGAGCTGATCGGCGCATCGATCGAAGCGATCCGCGCCGGTGAGGATCGCGAGGAGTTCAAGGAGATCGTCGAGCGCTCCGGCGCCGAGGTCGCGCGCTCCTTCATCGCCCACACGATGGAAGAGTGCCACGCGGCCGCCGCCGAGCTCGGCTACCCCCTCGTCGTTCGCCCCTCCTTCACGATGGGCGGCCTCGGCTCCGGTTTTGCTTACACGCCCGAGGATCTCGAACGCATCGCCGGCCAGGGCCTGGCCGCCTCCATCACGACTGAGGTCCTGCTCGAGGAGTCGATCCTCGGCTGGAAGGAATATGAGCTCGAGCTCATGCGCGACAAGGCGGACAACGTCGTCGTCGTGTGTTCAATCGAGAACGTCGACCCGGTGGGCGTGCACACGGGCGACTCGATCACCGTTGCTCCCGCGCTCACCCTTACCGACCGCGAGATGCAGCGCCTGCGCGACATCGGTATCGCGGTCATCCGCGCCGTCGGCGTGGACACCGGCGGTTGTAACATCCAGTTCGCGATCCACCCGGAGACCGGGCGCATCATCGTCATCGAGATGAACCCGCGCGTCTCGCGTTCCTCGGCCCTGGCCTCGAAGGCGACGGGCTTCCCGATCGCGAAGATCGCCGCACGCCTGGCCACCGGCTACACGCTCGACGAGATCCCGAACGACATCACGGGCTCGACCCCGGCCTCGTTCGAGCCGACGCTCGACTACGTGGTCGTCAAGGTCCCGCGCTTCACTTTCGAGAAGTTCCCGGCCGCCGACCCGACGCTCACCACCTCGATGAAGGCCGTCGGTGAGGCCATGGCGATTGGGCGTTCCTACACCGAGGCACTCCAGAAGGCCCTGCGTTCGATCGATAAGGGTGGCGTCCAGTTCCACTGGGACGGTCCGGCCCCTTCCGCCGAGGAGACCCGCGCCCTGGTTGAGGCCGCCGCAGTTGGCACCGAGGGACGTCTCGTCCAGGTCCAGCAGGCGATCCGCGGTGGCGCGACCCTCGAAGAACTCTTCGAGTCGACGAAGATCGACCCCTGGTTCCTCGACCAGATGTTCCTCCTCGACGAGGTCGCCACCCGCATCCGCGAGGCCGAGGCACTCACGGGAGACGTCCTCGCCGAGGCGAAGCGCCACGGCTTCTCCGACCGCCAGATCGCTGCCATGCGGGGCCTGTCGGAGGACACGGTGCGCGAGGTGCGCGGCGCCTTCGGTATCCGTCCCGTCTTCAAGACCGTCGACACCTGCGCCGCCGAGTTCGCGGCACGCACGCCCTACCACTACTCGACCTACGACCAGGAGAACGAGGTCCGCCCGCGCGAACGCGAGGCAGTCATCATCCTGGGCGCCGGCCCAAACCGCATCGGCCAGGGCATCGAGTTCGACTACTCGTGCGTGCACGCCGCCATGTCTCTGCGCGAGCGCTACGAGACCATCATGGTCAACTGCAACCCCGAGACGGTCTCGACCGACTA
>CALBAF010000599.1 GCA_937926415.1 uncultured Actinomyces sp. | reverse complement strand
GGCAGGTAGGGTAGCTCCTTGAGAAGCTCCGGATCCTCATAGAGGGGTCCGAGAATCGGGGCGAGCGTCTGGGTCTTGAGCTGGTAGCGCTGGGACTCCTCGTTGACCCACAACTTGCCGAACTTCAAGGCGGTCGCCTTGTTCTTGGACCCCTTGGTGATGGCGCAGTTGTGCCCACCCAGGGTCGCCACGAATGGCTTGCCATCGATGCTCGGCAGGGCGGCGACGTCGAACTTGTCCGGCCCCAGGGACTTCTTGTTGTTGGCGTACTGGTAGGGCCACTGACGGTAGAAGAGGAGGTCGCCCGACTCGAAGGCGTTACGTCCGTCCTCCTCCTTCCACTCCAGGGACTCCTTGGGGATGTAGCCCTGGGAGAAGCCGTCGATGAGCCACTGCAGACCGGTGACCGACTCGGTGGAGTCAAGGATGACCTGGGCGTCGTCGTTGTAGAACCCACCTCCGGCGGTGTGGATGAACTCCGAGGCGCAGCAGGTCAGGCCCTCATACTTGGCGAACTGACCGCCGAACCCACCAATGTTCTTGTGCTCGGGCAGAGCCCGGACCTTGTCAATGGCGGCTTTGACCTCGTCCCAGGTCGTGGGGACTGCCACACCGGCCTGAGCCAGGAAGTCCTTGCGGTAGAACATCACCGGCGCATCGGTGGCATGGGGGACGGCGAAGAGCCTGTCCTTGTACACGCCCGTCTTCCAGACGGGCTCCAGGATGTCGTCATTCTTGAGCTCGTCCTCGGGCAGCTCGACCACCCACCGGTTGGCGGCGAACTCGGAGACCCAGACATTGTCCAGGGAGACGACGTCGTAAGCGTTGGAGTTGATCCTGACGGCATTGATGAACGAGGTGCGCTGCTGGTCAGCCTCGGCGGAGAGCTCAATGAGCTTGACCTCCTCACCAGGATGGGCCTTGTTCCACTCATCGAGCCTGGCCTGCACCTTGCCACCTGAGTTGTCCTTGCCCTGGACCCAGGTGATTGGTCCAGTGCCTTCGAAGGTGACGGGACCGTCGTCGTCTCCGCGGGAGGTGGAACAGGCCCCGACGGAGGCCAGCACCGCAGCCAGGGCCGACCCCTGGATGAACTGACGACGGGGTAAGGGTGTCATGTGTGTTTCCTCCTTGAAACTGCTGCGAAGCCCACCGGCTCCGTTCCGGAAGGACCCACATTGTCGACGCGCGT
>CALBAF010000598.1 GCA_937926415.1 uncultured Actinomyces sp. | reverse complement strand
CGCCCTGGCACGCTCTGCTCGTCTCTCCGCCTTCGCACGAGGCCTTGACGTGTGCGCGATGGGCGTCGCCGTCATCGGCGCACTCCTCATCGGAATTCCGCAGACGACGTCGGGGGCCCTCGCGCAGGTCCTCCTGGCCGTTATCGTCCTCGTCCCGCTGTCCTCCTTCGAGGGGGTCGCCGAGCTGACGCCCGCCGCCTCCCAGCTTGTGCGCAGCGCCCAGGCCGCGACGCGCATTTGCTCCCTCCTGGACGACGAGGCCCCCGCCCAGTCCCATGACATTCCGGAGGGACCCACCGTCATCGAAGCTCGCGATCTCGCCATCGGCTGGCCGGGCGGACCCACGCTCGCCACGGGTATTTCGCTGACGCTGCGCCCCGGATCGTCTCTCGCGATTGTCGGCCCTTCGGGCATCGGGAAGACGACGCTGCTGGCGACCCTCACGGGTATCATCCCGCCCAAGTCGGGCAGCGCTCTGGTCGACGGCGTTCCCGCATGGGGAGCCAACCGTGACCAGCTGACCTCGCGCATCACGATGACAGCAGAGGACGCTCACGTCTTCGCCACCACCATCTACGAGAACCTGCGGGTCGCGCGAGCGTCTCTCACCCGGGACGAGGCCTCGGAGCTCCTGTCCCAAGCCGGCCTCGCGCAGTGGGTTCAGTCCCTGCCCGACGGCCTCGACACCGTGATCGGTTCCGGAGGCACGACAGTGTCCGGCGGCGAGCGTCGCCGCCTTCTCATGGCTCGGGCTCTCGCCGCACCCGCACCGATCATGGCTCTCGACGAGGCCTCCGAACACCTCGATGCGGCGACGGCCGACCGCCTCATGGAAACGCTGCTGACGCGCTCGCCCGACCGGGCTACCCTGGTGGTCACCCACCGCTTGAGTGCCCTGGACCAGGCCGATCACGTCATTGTCCTGGCCGCGCCCGAGCCCGGCCAGTGCGCAACGATCGCCGCGCGCGGCACACACGACGAGGTCCTGCAGGCCCTACCCACCTACCGCTGGGCCCTCGATCAGGAGGAACAATGAGCACCGACTCCACAGACTTCACGCTGCTGAAAGCGGCCCTGGACCTCACCAGCTCCCTGGACTTGAAGGCAGGCCTGCAGAACTTCGTGGACCAGGCCTGCGCCCTGACGTCGTCTCCGCACGCCACCCTCTCCGTCCTCGACACGTGGGGGGCGACCACCCTGCAGCTCGAGTTTCACGAGCCCGGCACAATTCCCGAGGTTCCCAAATCCCTCATGACGGCGATCCCAGCGAGCGAGCCTCTCCTCATCAACTCTCCGTCGGACGCACCCGACCTCGATCTGCCGGAGACGACTCCCCCGTTCCTGGGTGTCTCGATCCTGGTCCACGAGCAGGTCTACGGACGCCTCTACCTGTGCGGTAAGGCAGGCGGGTATTCATCCGCCGATGCCGCCGTCCTCAGCGCGCTCGCGCCCGCCGCCGGCATCGCCGTCAAAAACGCGCACCTCTACGCGGACTCGAAGCGCACCGAACGGTGGATCAGCGCCTCTCAGTCACTGACGACCACCATGCTGGAGGGCGCCGACGAGGAGGAAGCGCTCGAGCTCATCGCCAAGACCGTGCGCGAGGTGTCCCACGCGGACACCGCCATCATCGTCCTGCAGTCCGTGGGCGACACCTGGGCCGCGGAAATCGTCGACGGCAAGAACGCCTCCAGCCTGCTGGGCCTCACATTCCCACCCGAAGGCCGCGCGATGAGCGTGTTGCACGAAGGCACCGGCATGATCGTCGACTCAATGTCGCGCGCGCAGACGATGCGCGTGCCCCAGCTGGCGGCCTTCGGATCGGCCCTCTACGCGCCCCTGCGCTCGCGTGGCGTGTCCTCCGGCGTGCTCATCCTGCTGCGCCAGATTGGTGCCCCCGAGTTCGACAGCTCCGAGCTTTCGCTTGCCGAGTCCCTCGCTTCCCAGGCCACCCTGGCCCTCGAACTGGCCTCGGCTCGCCACGCACAGGACGTCGCAGCGCTCTTGGACGAACGCGACCGCATCGGACGCGATCTCCACGACTTTGCCATCCAGCAGCTGTTTGCAACCGGCATGGCCCTGGACGCGGCCAAGCAGAAGGTCGCTGCAGGCCAGACGGACCCGGCCGCCTTGGAGTCCCTCATCGAGTCCTCGCTTGCATCGATTGACGAGGCCGTGCGTCAGATCCGCACGATCGTGCACAACCTGCGCGAGCGCGACAAGGCCGTCGGCCTGGTGGAGCGAATCCGCCGCGAATCGTCGCTCACGCGTTCCGCCCTGGGCTTCGCCCCTTCGCTGCTCATCACGCTCGACGGCGATGCTATCAACTCGGACCTGGATAACGAGCTCGTCGTCATCGACGAGTTCGACGGTCGTGTCGACCCGGACCTGTCCGACGACGTCGTCGCAATTGTGCGCGAAGGCCTGTCTAATATCGCCCGCCACGCGCACGCGACCGCGGCGGCCGTGTGCGTCGACGTGTCGGGTCGGGGACAGTCGGGGCGCGTGCGCATCACGATCACCGACGATGGACGAGGCATCGACCCGTCCCGCACCCGAAACTCCGGCCTAGCGAACATGGCGGAGCGTGCGCGACGCCACCGTGGCTCGTTTGATACCGGCAGTGGCGAGGGCGGGGTCGGCACCCAGATCCGCTGGATCGCGCCCCTCGAAGCCTGACGAGGCCTTCGATCGCAGACGACGGTGGGGGTGGATGTTCCGATTGGAACTCCACCCCCACCGCGCGGGCGAGAGTTATTATCTCCCGGCTCTCAGCTGAGCATCAGCCCAGCCATCGTCCGTCGCTCCCGAAGGTGTACCAGCGCCAGCCGATCCAGTGGCCGCCCGTGTACATATCGCCTCCGGTCCCAAAGTAGTACCAGGCACCACCGATCTGCTGCCAGCCGGTGGCCATCTGGCCCGAGGCTCCAAAGTAGTACCAGGTGCCTCCCAGCGGCTTCCATCCGATCGTCATAGCTCCACTGTCGCTCATCAGGTACCAGTGCGAGCCCATCTGAAGCCAGCCGGTGTGCATCGCGCCGGACGGATCCAGGTAGTACCACGTGCCGCTCGCGTAGAGCCAACCGGTGGTCATGACGCCGTTGGAGGCGAAGTAGAACCACTTGTCTCCCACCATCTGCCAGCCGGTGACCATCGCGCCGGTTTCGGGCATCAGGTAGAACCACGAGCCACCCAGGTTGACCCATCCGGTCACCTGCGCTCCGGCGCCGTTGTGGTAGCGCCACGCGCCATCCCAGTAGACCCAGCCGGTCAGCATGTAGCCGTTCTGGTCAAAGCGGTAGACGTTGCCGCTGAGCGTGAGGGTCTCATTCTTGGCGTAGCCGCCGGCGCTGATCTTCCACCACCAGCCGGTGCCGTCATTCATCCAGGTGCCTACCGTGTGATCCGGAGCGGGTGCGGGATCCGGGGTCGGGTCCGGTGTGGGAGCCGGATCCGGGGTCGGATCGGGCGTGGGAACCGGGTCCGGGGTCGGATCAGGCGTGGGAGCCGGGTCCTCGGCCAGGGCAAGGGTCACGAGGCCCGACTCAGCGAACCCGGCCTCGTTCATGGCCATGACACGGATGACCGAGCCGTTGCTCTCGCCGTCGATCGTGAGGGTCAGCTCGGGGCCGTTCTCCTCTTCGACGATGGCCCACGAATCGGAGCCCTCGCGCTTGATCTGCCAGAACAGGGTGGGCGTCGGAGTGCCGGTTGCCTCGGCCTTGATCGTGACCTGCGTGCCTTCCTTGGCGGTAACTGTGCGGAAGGCTCCATCGCCGGAGATCTGCGCGTCTTCGGCGGGGTTGGCGGTCACGGTCAGCGGTTTGATGACCGGGGGTTCCTGATCATCGGGATCCGGCGTGGGAGCAGCTGCGGCGAAGGCCTCGACCTCCGCGAGCGCGAACTCGCCGAATTCGGTGGGCTGGATGACGCGGATGAAGCGCGTGTCGAAGCCCTCGAAGTCGACCGCGCTCGGGCGGCCGCCGACTCCGTCGACCTTGATCATGTGGACTCCGTCGACCGCTCCGGCCGTCGCGGGGTTGAAGGAAGCTGCGAGGCGCGTCGTGGAGGCGACGACCCAGAAGTCGTGCAGGCGCTGGTCGCAGGAGATTCCCTGGCAGTTGTCGGAGGAGGAGCGGTTCCAGACGTTGACGACGCCCAGCGGGTGGGTCTCGCCGAGGTCGACCTCCCACCAGGGGTTGGCCTGCTTGCCGGTGTGTGCGACCGAGCCGTTGTCCCACACGCCGTCCGTGTTGCCGTCGACGGCGCGCGAGGCGGTGCCTCCCCAGCCGGTCGAAGACATGGTGGCCGTCTTGTTGAGTGCGAGGTTGTCGCTGCCCTTGGTGACGGTCAGGGTCGCGCGCTGAGAGGTCGTCGATCCGTTGGCGTTTGTGGCGACGGCGTAGAACTGTGCGCCGTCATCCTCGAGCGTGGTTGTCAGCGTGTACATGGCACTCGTGGCGTCCGGAATCGCCATCCCATCGGTCGATCCCTTGGGGACGCGGTACCACTGGATGGTGGCGGCTGGACGGCCCGATGCAACGACGGTGAAGGTGGCGCTCTCCCCCGCCTTCACGGAGACCGACGCGGGATCCGTGGCGATGACGGGCGGCTGGGTCGCCGCGTTCTCGCCGTAGACGTGCAGGGTCGCGCTCACGGAGCGCAGGCCGATCGGGTTGGCGTAGTAGGAGGGGTGTGCCAGCTCCAGGCGCAGGGGCGTGACCTTGCCGGGCTCGAGGGTCAGGCCCTCGCCGACTTCCCCGGCCTCGATCTGCGCGCCGGTGACCTCAATGGACGTGGTCCCGAGGGTGATCTTGTAGGTCGTGGAGGCGTCGAAGTTGCCCGAGAACTTCAGGGTCAGGTCGGTGATGGCCTTGTCCGTCTTGTTGACGAGGTAGGCGTCGTACGCCTGTGCGCCGGAGTAGCGCAGTGCGGAGGCGCGTCCGAAGAACTGATCGGAGGAGATGGTCGCGCCGTCGACGGCGGTCACCGTCTGCGTGGGCACGTACGTCGGAGCGCCATCGAAGGTCACCTTGACGACGGGGCGCAGGTTCGGCTCCGGGTTCTCACCCGACATCGTCACCGTCAGCGTGGTGCCATCCTGGGTGAATTCAAGCGAACGGTCGGTGCCGTCCACAGTCACGGCGGTGACGTGGCCACCGACGCTGGGAAGCGTCAGCGTCTTGCCCGGGCTCCACAGCTCGGGGAAGAAGTACAGGTCGTTGCCCTTGGTCATGACCTTGCCCCAGTTGGGGGCCGGGTACCACGTCGGGCGAGCTCCCGTGATGGCGTCGGGGTGACGCTGCATCCACTGGCCGACCTCGGTGACGACGCCGGAGTCGAAGGCATCGATCGTTCCGTCGCCCTTGGGGCCGATGTTGTAGGCGAACTGGCCGCCCGAGGCGACCGTGCCGATGAGGTTGTTGACCAGCTCGCGTTCCTTGTAGCTCTTCGCACTATTGTCGCGGTTTGCCCACGAGCAGTATCCCCAGCAGGCCGGGTAGATCGAGCGAATCGACTCCCAGGGACCCATGTGGAAGTCCGTGGTCACCGAGTTATCACCGCCGACCTCGAAGTCGCCGGCCTTGTTCCAGACGCGCGAATTGACCATCGTCTCGGGCTGGAGCTCGTGGACCCACTGGGCCATGCGCTGAGACTGCTCGGCGGTGGGGCCGCCCATGTCGAACCACAGCTCGGCGATCGGGCCGTAGTTGGTGAGCAGCTCGGTCAGCTGGGGCTTGATGACGGTCGTCATCAGGTCCTCATCGATGGGGTTGACGTTTCCGTAGGGTTCGGGGGTCTGCTTCGTCCAGTCGATGATCGAGAAGTAGAAGGCGAGCTTCACGCCGAGCTTGTTGCACTCGGTGGACAGCTCCTTCATCGGGTCCTTGCCGTAGTTGGACTGCTTGACGATGTTGTAGTCGGTCGTCTTCGTGTCCCACATGGCGAAGCCGTCGTGGTGCTTCGACGTAATCATCAGGTACTTCATACCCGAGTCGTGGACCGTCTTGCAGATGGCGGAGGCGTCGAAGTTTGCGGCCAGGTCCTTGGCCTTGAGCAGGTAGTCGTCGGTGGGGATGTTCTCCCAGGCCTTGATCTGCTCGGGGTAGCCCATGCCCTGGCGGTGGCCGTTGTAGTAGCCGCCGTAGACGGAGTAGACGCCGAAGTGCATGAACATGCCGTACTGGAGTTCTTGCCACTTGGCGATCTTGGGGGTGGAGCTCAGTGGGACCGCTGCGGGGACGCCGGTAGGCGCTGGCGGCGCGTCGGCAAAACTCGGGGCGCTCATGGGTGCGAGCACCAGTGCCGTAGCGACCGCGCAACCGGCAAGCATTCGCTTGAGGTTCACGGGGTGTCCTTTCAAGGGGTAATGGTGGACGACGGTGTCCGTCCTCAACGGTGAGGATGAGGCGAACGTTACCCCACAGGGCTTTTCCATAAACCAGTTTGATAGTAGCTTTCTCACAAATCAGGGATACCCCCGATTAGCGCACAACTAAACGCACAGATAATAAACCGAACGGCGCGCACACAAGCCGAGCGGGCCGGATAATTCCGACCCGCTCGCATTCACCTCGGCCCCCTCCGGGACGAGGCGGTAGCTCAGTTACGCCAGGACGCAGCCCTCTGCCCGGCCACCCACGCGGCCACCTGCGTGCGGCGCTGCAGGCCCATCTTCGACAGGAGGGAGGTGATGTGGTTCTTCACGGTCTTTTCCGCAACGCCAAGCTTCTCGCCGATCTCGCGGTTCGACAGGCCATCGCCGATCAGGTCCAGAACCTTGCGCTCCGACGGCGTCAGGTCGGCGGTCGGATCCTCATGATCGACGCGACGACGCGTCAGGGTACGTTCGTCGAGCAGCACGCGACCGTCAGCCACGGCCTTGATGACGTCGGTGATCTCCGCGCCACGCACGGTCTTGAGGATGTACGCGCGGGCACCCGCCTCGAGGGACTCAGCCAAGGCCTCGTCGTCGTCAAAGGAGGTGAGCACGACCGGGAGGATCTGCGGGTGGGAGGAACGCAGTCGATTCATGATGTCAATGCCGGTGCCGTCGGGCAGCTGCAGGTCCACCAGGATCACGTCGGGACGCACCAGGTCGGCACGGCGCACGGCGTCGGCAACGGAGCCGGCCTCGGCGACAACCTCGAGGGCGTCGTCGCGGTCGACGATCTCAGCAATGCCACGTCGAACGATCTCGTGGTCGTCAATAATCATGACGCGCGTACGCGCGGACGTATTCTCACTCACGTGTTAATTCTAACCGTCGGGAGGGCTCACACCCTCGTGTACTTACTACTTCTCCGGAGACAGGCGGCTCATCGCATCCTGAGCGGCCGCGTTCTCCGCGTGCTTCTTCGACGAGGCCTGCCCCGAGCCAATCGAGTCGCTACGCTCGGCAACGAAGGCGTGAGCCGTAAACACGCGCTGATGGTCCGGCCCCTCCCCCTCGACCTCGTAGGAAACCTCGCCCAGGCCCTGCGCCTGCGAGTATTCGATGAGGATCGTCTTCCAGTCCTGGTGCTGGCCGCGCGAGGGAGCATCCACGAGCAGGAAGCTCAGGCGCTCGAGGATAACCCGGCGCGCCTCCTCCAGGCCGCTCGTCAGATAGGTCGCACCGATGAGAGCCTCAAAGGTGTCGGACAGGATCGAATCCTTGTCGCGTCCCCCGTGCATCGACTCCCCCTTGCCCAGGAACACGAAATCCCCTAGGCCGATCCGGCGGGCAGCAGCCGCCAGGGGCTGCTGGGACACGGTTGCGGCACGCATGCGCGACAGATCCGACTCGGACACGTCCGGGTACTGCTCGTAGAGCTTCTGCGCGATCACGATCGACAGGACCGAGTCCCCCAGGAACTCGAGGCGCTCATTGTTCGCGATACCCCCGGCCTCGTTCGCGTACGAGCGGTGTATGAGCGCCAGCTGCAGGAGCGGAGCGTCGATGCGCGTCCCCCACGCCTCCACCAGCGCCTCCGTGTCGGTGCGCGGAGGAACGGGCAGGTGCTTGGAACGGCTCATCAGGATCGCCCCGGCTCGGCGTCGTCGCCCAACAGGGACGCCAGGGAGGCCAGGCGCGGATCAACGACGAAGTGCTCGTGGTCGGAGGGCAGTTCCGCCCATTTCTCGCCGCACACATCGCACAGGCCCGCGCAGTCCGCGCTGCACAGCGGGCGCGGATCCACGAGGGGGACAATGGCGTCGCGCAGCTGCGTCTCGATATCGACAGTGTCGCGCTCGCCGATGACGAACAGGTCATCGACCTCCTCGTCGTCCTCGGAGGGAGTCAGGGCAGGAGCGTCGGGTTCGAAGTAGACCTCCGCGTTCACAACGTCGTGGTGGTCACGCACCTCATCGAGGCAGCGCACGCACTGCCCGACAAGGTCCACCGAGGTGGCGAGCTGCACGAGCACGCCGTCCTCGACGCTGGTGAAGTCCACCGACACGTCCAGGGGGACGCCGGGGACGGCCGACATGGAGGGAGTGCCCAGGTCGTCGGGGGTGACCCACACGAGATCCTGGTGCAGCGTCGATCCCAGGGCGCGCGGCAGGCGCGCCAGGGACAGGGTCAGGGACTTGTCACTCATTGGTCAGATCCACATCGGTGACGTCGACGCCGCGGCGCTCCGCGATCGTGCGACGTCCCGCGTCGGTGCGACGCGCAAGGTCGGAGATAAGGTGGGCAAGCTCGTCCAGCGAGGAAGCCACGTAGTCGTCGGCGCCCTCACGCAGCGAGGCGGCCGAGCGCTTGGCCTCAGAGACGATCTCGCGGGCACGGTCCTCGGCCATGCGCACGATGTTCTCGGTGGAGACGATGCCTGTTCTCATTGTTCAATTCCCACCTATGAGTGAGAATATGCGGTGTTTGGTTTTTTGTTCTTGCGA
>CALBAF010000597.1 GCA_937926415.1 uncultured Actinomyces sp. | reverse complement strand
GAAGCGCCCCAGGGCACGCGCGGGAGTCCACAGGAGAAGCCACAGGGCAAGGAACGGAAGAGCGAGAGCGGGCACGGCCTTGCACCAGTTGTACATCTGGGCGTAGCGACGCTTGAGGAAGGAACCATCGGTCGCGTCATTGCCGTCAATGACCGCGTCAGAGACGTCGCCCGTCGGCTCGCTGTGGTCAGTGTCGTGCGCTGCGCCGAGGCCGGAGTACAGGGAGACGCGGGCGTGACGCACGCGCGCCTTGGGAGCCACGATGACGCGGTAGCCGGCCAGGTGGAGACGTCGACCGAGGTCGAGGCCGTCACCGAAGGGCCCGAGCGCGGTGTCGAAGCCGCCGACGGTCTCGTAGGCCTCGGCGCTGATGAACAGACCGGCTGTTCCGACACCGAGGACGTCGCTCGTGCCGTCGTGCTGTCCCTGGTCGATGTCGTCATCGCCGATACGCTCGAGGCGGCGGGCACTGGCCGTGGCAAAGATTCCGAGCTCGAGAAGGCGGCTACCATCCCAGCTCATCTGTTTAACGCCGACGGCTCCGACGGTCTTACCGACGGCGGCAGCCTGGATGAGTTCGTCGAGGCACTCGGGCTCGGGGGCGCTGTCTTCGTGGAGGATCCACCACCACTGCTCCGAGGTGAAAGCGGCTTCCTGCGCACGCGCTCGCTTGATGGCGTCGCCCAGGTTGCGAGCGCGACCGACGCGCACGAGCTGAGCTCCCTCGGGAACCCGATCAGCCGGGAAAGGAGTGACGTGGCGTCCTGCGACGTCGATGATGGTCAACGAATGCGGGGCCACCGATTGATTCTCGATGGCCCGCAAAACGGACTGGGTGAGCGGCGCTTCTCCCCTTGTGACGAGGATCGCACCGACAGAGCGCTGCGTCGGACTCAACCGGCCATACGGCGCAGGCGCCGCCTCTCGCGCTCAGACATGCCACCCCAAATACCAAAGCGCTCGTCGTTAGCCAGCGCGTATTCTAGGCACTCTTCACGCACCTGGCAGGCCTGACAAACGGCCTTAGCCTCGCGAGTGGAACCGCCCTTTTCGGGGAAAAACGCCTCAGGATCCGTCTGTGCACAGAGAGCGTGCTGCTGCCACGCAAGGGGACCGTCAATGCGGGCATACAGCGCCGCGTCGGCGTCCTCGGACCACTCCAGGGGTCCGTCACCGAAGATGTTCCACATTGCGGGAGCTCCTTATAACGAATCGGTCACTACGAGAATTACACGCGTGTCGTTGTCGGAAGTCAAGCCGTTTCGCGATATTGAGACCTTTTCCGTAGCGCTTGACCCAACGGTAAAACAATGCCCTATTTCCAGGACTTCACAGTTACTAAGTATTTGGATCGCTTAGGACCTTCGATATACTTGAAAGCATGAACAATAAGTCCTTAGAAACTATGAGCAGGCTCACCCACTGTATCACAGCAATTAACGGGTGGTCAGGCCCGGCGCTGACCCAATACGGCCAGGAGCGGGTTGAGCTGGGAGGACCCGTGGTCAGCCGATGGCTAGCGAAGATCGCCAACTACCTGACAAACGAACTTGCGGCCGATCTGTTCGGCACGGGCGAAGCGACACCAACTCGCATCTACACGACTCTTCAGCCCTGGCAAGACGCCCTCTGGCAGATCGCGGCTCGGGCAATGGGATGGGAGGTACTCGATACGCGACGCCCCCTCCCCGGAGACCTTTTCGTCACCAATATTCTCGGTTCCGAAGCATCCGACGCATTGGACGCCGGGGCACACGTGCTGGCGCAACCCGCACAGTACCTCGCCTTTGCCTGGAACGGCCCCTTGGACGGAGCCCTCGACGGCCTCGCCGAAATCGCCATGCAGCCGGACGCACTCGTCGTCGACACTCCCCCCTTGCTCACCCAAGCCCGCGACGAGGCCCTGGCCGGGGCGCGCCCGTCGGCACCGGTTGAGGGTCGCCGCGTCGCGTTGCTATGGGACGCGCGCACGGGAGCGGGACAGGTGCTGGATCAGTGGATGCAGGGACGCTCGGTCGTCGTCATCGACCCGCACGCGGTCTCGCCGGACAGGCTCTCGCAGATCCTGACGACGGAAGATGCGGACGGCGGACTCGTCACCTACCGGCGGTAGGCGTCACCACACGCCCAGGACGCGCGCGGCGGCGAGCTTGAGCCCCTCCAGGCGATCACGGCGGATCTGACGCCAGCGCAGGGCGAAGCACAACCTCGAGGCGACTCCCTGGCTCTCGAGCTCGCGCAGGATGGCACGCAGCTGGCGCGCGCGGCGCTCGTCGAACGTGCCGACCTTCTGGGCAGTGCGGGCAGTCAGAATGAACTGATTGCGATAGAAGCCGTTGCGCAGCTTGGCCATACGGGCATCGCGCGCGCCGGAGCCAGAGTTCGCACCCTGCACGTTGCCGCCATGCTGACGGTATTCAAGGGTCGGTTCCTCGCCGATCACCCAGGTCAGGCCGATCGAGCGGGCCAGCGCGTAGACGTACCAGTCGTGCACGCCGATCTCGCTGTAGTCGAGGCCGCGCAGCACGCGCACCAGGGCCTCGTGGGCCTTCGGACTGAAGACGTAGGTTGAGCCCGGCCCCGCGGCTTCGAAGAGGAAGTCCCAGGCACGCTGCGGCTGCGACTTGCGGATCAGGCGGCGCTCCCCCACCACACCGCCGGGCAGCCACTGGAAGGACGTGACGTTCGACGACACGACGTCGGCCCCCGTGGTCTCCATGAGAGCCAGCTGGGAGCTCAGCTTGTCCTCGTGCCACACGTCGTCCTGGTCGGTGAAGGCAACGTAGGAGCCGTCGGGGGCGTGCGTCGTGAAGAGGTGCAGGAAGTTGCCCGTCACGCCGGGGGTACCCTCGCGCTGGGGCAGAACCGTGATCCGAGGGTCGACGCTAGCGCGCTCCTCGAGGTGCGCGCGGGTGCCGTCGCTCGACGCGTCATCGGACACGACGAGGCGGACCTCCACGCCCACCTGAGCGAGCACGGAGTCCACCTGTTCGTCGAGCCACGCCCCGCCCTCGGCCATCCCGTTGTAGGTGGCCATGAGGACGGTGACTCGGGGGCGAGGCATGGCCTCGTCTCGGGTCACGTGATCCAAGGACTCAGTGTCCTTCGGCGGCGTACTTCGCCTCGACGGCTTCCTTGAGGGGTGCCCACCACGCCTCGTTCTCGGTGTACCAGGCGATGGTGTCGGCCAGGCCGTCGCGGAAGTTCGTGAACTGGGGCTCCCAGCCGAGCTCGGTGACCAGCTTGGAGTTGTCGATCGCGTAGCGCAGGTCATGGCCCGGGCGGTCAGTGACGTGATCGAAGTCGTCGGGGGCGTAGCCCATCAGCTCGTTGAGGATGGCGACGACGTCGCGGTTGTTCGTCTCGCCGTCCGCGCCGATCAGGTAGGTCTCGCCGATGCGGCCCTTCATGAGGATGTCCCACACGGCGGTGTTGTGGTCGCGCACGTGGATCCAGTCGCGCACGTTCAGGCCGTCGCCGTACAGGCGGGGGCGCACGCCGCGCAGACGGTTCGTGATCATGCGGGGGATGAACTTCTCGATGTGCTGGTAGGGGCCGTAGTTGTTCGAGCAGTTCGAGATCGTGGCCTCGACGCCGAAGGAACGCACCCACGCGCGCACGAGGAGATCCGAGCCCGCCTTGGACGAGGAGTAGGGCGAGGAGGGGTTGTAGGGCGTGGTGGGCGTGAACTTCGCGGGATCGTCCAGGTCGAGGTCGCCGTAGACCTCGTCGGTGGAGATGTGGTGGAAGCGGACCTTGTGGCGGCGCACGGCCTCGAGCAGGGTGAAGGTGCCCACCAGGTTGGTCTGGATGAAGGGCGAGGGGTCGAGGAGGGAGTTGTCGTTGTGCGACTCGGCGGCGAAGTGCACAACCGCGTCGGCGCCGGCGACAACGCCGTCCACGAGGTCGGCGTCAGCGATGTCGCCCTCGACGACCGTCAGGCGCGAGGCGAGCTCGGCGGGCACGTCGGTGAGGGAAGCGCGGTTGCCCGCGTAGGTGAACTTGTCCAGGACGACGACGTCGACGTCCGGGTGGTCCTCCAGCAGCGTGTGAACGAAATTCGCTCCAATGAAGCCGGCACCGCCGGTCACAACGATCTTCATGAGGTCTTCTCCTTTGCGCGCCCGCAGGCGTCCGAGGGTGCTACTCACCCAATTCCTGCCCCTATTATGCCGTAGTTCTCACGCATTCCTCACCACCGACCCCCACTTACCCGTCGGATACGTCACCATTCGCCACGCTGAAGGTCCTCTGAGGGGCCGCGCAGCGCTGATAGATTGGATGTAACTCCCAACAGAAACGGACCCCTCGTGACTCGTCTCGTCCCCTCGCTCGCACTTCTCGCCCTTTGCGCTCTCGCCACGGCCTCGTGCTCCATGCTCGAGGACACCCAGAGCGCGCAGTCGACGCCCGCGGCCTCCGTTTCCCCGGGAGACCCCGGCCAGCCCTCAAGCTCGGCGATGCCGACCCTCCACGCGGCCTCGCCCGGATGCGCCGCCATGGACGAGATCTTCACCGAAGCCCTCAATGGCTCCGAGACAGGCCAGGCCTACATGTCGCTGGCGGCCAAGCGCACGGGAGAAACCACCGCGGACGAGCGGCACCACGCGTGGGAGGCATTCGCGGCCGCCTTCAAGACCGACTATTCCGATCGCCTCACTCAGGCGGCCACGGACGAAACCTCCAAGCAGGCCCTCGCCGCCCTCACGGTCTACGTTGAGCGCAACGCTGCCCTCGACTCCGGAGCGATCCCCGAGTTCGCCGATCCGCAGGGCGCCGAGGAGGCCCTCAAGCGCGGCGAGAAGCCCGAGGTGAATCCGGCCTACACGCAGGCCCTGTCCGAGGCCACGAACGCCCACGGCACCCTGACGACCTGCATGCCTCACTGGCCCGTCGTTTTCTAGCCTCTCCTCGGCCTCGCAGCCACCGGGCCAACTGTCAACTCGTGTACATTAGACGTACCTATCCCGGACAGATTGGCTCAATTCATGGCACGTGCGCTCGTCGACCAGCTCGCCTCCGCGCGGGAACGTTTCGTCTCTACCGCAGCACGACCCCTGGCCTTCGTCATCCTAATCCTCGGCATCCTCGCCGTGGCCACGGGTTGGATCTTCGCATCCCCTCCGGGTGCGTCTCCGGACGACGACTACCACCTCGTCTCCACGTGGTGCCCGCGCCCCATCGAGTCCACGGGCTGCGGCACGACAACCATCGACGGCGACCTGTACGTCATGGCCCCCATCACCACCTCCCACGCGCAGTGCGAGGCCTTCAGCCCCGATCGCTCGCACGCGTGCATCGAGGAGTACTCAGACGACACGTTTACCCCCTCGTACCGGTACAACGACGGCCAGTACCCCTACGGCTTCTACCAGTTCCACCATCTGTTTGCGGGGCACAACATCGAGCACTCCGTGTGGATCATGCGAGCGATCAACGTTGGACTCGCACTGGCACTGATCGGCGCGGTCTGCGCGCTGTCGACCCGCGAGGTGCGCCGCGCAACCGCGCTGTCCGCGCTCGTCGCGTGGACGCCGATGGGCCTGTACTTCATCGCCTCCAATAACCCCTCCTCGTGGGCGATCACGGGCGTGTTCGCCTACGGCGCGGCTCTCTACGGCGCCCTGAACGCACAGGGCTGGCGGCGCTGGACCCTCCTGGGGGTGGCTGGTCTCGCGTCCCTCCTGTGCTACGGCTCGCGAGGCGACGCGGCCTTCTACGTCTTCGTGGCATCCCTCGGCATCCTCATTCTGGCTGCTGGCCGCCGCCACCTGCCCGAGATCGGTGTCGCGTCGGTCCTCAGCGTCATCGGTATCTGGTGCATGCTCGGCTCCGGCCAGTCCGGCCACATCGCCCAGTCCGAGGCCTCGGTGACCCTGCGCGAGCGCATCGAGGTCGCGATCATGAACATCCGTTACCTGCCCGAGTACTTCGCGGGCTTCATCGGGTTGAACTCCGGCCCCGGCTGGCGCGACACTCCCCTGCCGGGCTACACGACGATCCTCGGCCTCCTCGTCCTGGGCGCGGTCCTCTTCTACGGCGCTCGTACCGTGAGCCTGCGCAAGGCGCTGGCAGCCTTCGTCGTCTTCGGCGCAATGGCCGGCATCCCGCTGCTGATCGCGACCCCGCCGACGTTCCCCAACCTCGGCGGCTACCACTCCCGCTATGCCCTGCCGCTGCTGGGGACATGGCTGCTCATCTGGCTCTCCTCCGCCATTAAGAAGTCCTCGCTGACCCGAGGACAGATCGTCATGTTCGTCTTCTTCCTGAGCGTCGTCGACGCGGTTGCGATGCACACGACGATCGCTCGCTACGTCCGAGGACTCCTGTCGATCCGACACATGGGGTGGATCGCACCGGGTAACCTGAATGGTGACATCCAGTGGTGGTGGGCCGACATGCCACTGAGCCCGATGGCCCTGTGGGGCCTGGCCTCCCTGGGATACGCACTTGCCCTGGCGAGCGCCATCTACCTGTTGCGTAACCGCCAGGTGGGCGCGCCCGCCTCGACCGCTCCGACCGAAGAGGAAGAAACCGTATGAGCGCAACAGTCACCGTCGTCGTGCGCACGCGTAACCGCCCGGCAATGCTCACCCGAGCCCTCGCATCGATTGCTTCTCAGAGCTTTGACGACTACGAGGTGGTAATCGTCAACGACGCCGGCGACGAGGCCGAGGTGCGTTCCGTCGTCAAGAAGCAGAAGAGCGCGGTGCGTTCCAAGATCACGATCGTCACGAACGAGGTCTCTAAGGGCCGCGAGGCCGCGCTCGAATCGGGCCTGGAAGCCTCGCACAACCGCTACTACGCGGTTCACGACGATGACGACTCCTGGCACCCGCACTTCCTCAAGAAGACGGTCGCCTACCTGGATGAGCACCCCGAGGCGGGCGGCGTCGCCACCCGCTGCGAGATCGTCCGCGAGCGCGTGCGCGCCGACGGTACCTGCATCGAGATCGAGCGCGAGGTCTTGTCCACGGATAACTACGGCCTGTCCCTCGTGGATATGCTGGTCGAAAACTACACGCCGCCGATTTCGCAGCTGATCCGCCGTGAGGTCGCCGACCGCGTCGGTCACTGGGACGGTTCCCTGCAGACGCAGGCCGACTGGGACTTCAACCTGCGCCTGCTGGCGGACTCGCCGGTTGGCTTCGTCGACGGTGAACCCCTGGCCTACTGGCATCACCGCGACACGATGGATGCGTCTTTGGGCAACTCCATCGTCACGGACGCGTACCTGCACAAGTGGGACAACCTGCATATCCGCGACCGTTACCTGCGCACGATGCTGGCGACCCAGGATCCTTCGTCCCCGCACCTGGGACAGGCGCTGTTGTCGGCGGAGTACTACCGCCGGATGCGCGAGGAGATGGCTCGCGTGGAGTCCAGCTATCACGGGGCGTTGAACCTCGTGCACGTCGACATGCTCAACACGATGACCGCGCTGCATCAGCAGGTGCATGAGCTGCGCGAGGAAGTTGCGTCGCTGCGCGAGGAGCTCGCGGCCGGCTCGCAGCTCAAGCGTTCTGTGCGCAGCGCGGCGTCGAAGTCGAAGCATGCTGCCAAGAAGCTGATGGGCCGTAGCTAAACGTATCGGGTGCGCTGACGCGTACGAGGCCGGGCCGGTCGCGGGTGTTCCTGCGGCCGGCCCGGCCTCGTTGTCGTGATGCTCGTCAGGGCAGGGGGCGCACGACGTCTGGCGTCATGCGGCCCCACCCGTATCCGACGGTGATGTGCTGCATGCGGGCGGGGCGCCCCATCCAGTCGGTGTGAACGACCATATCGTCCCCGAGGTAGATGGCCACATGGGTGACGGTGCCGCTCGTCGTGTAGAAGATGAGGTCGCCGCGCTGGCGCTGTGCAAGGGGCACGTGCTGGAACCACGGGTAGGCGTAGAGTTCCTGCGACGTGCGGTAGGAGGGCCAGGCGTGCTTAACGACGTTGATGGGCTGAGGGTCCAGGCCTGCGGTGTAGAGGGATTGGAGGACCAGGCCCGAGCAGTCGAATCCCAGGTCGTATGGGCCAGCCCCTCCCCACGTGTAGGACGAGCCCGTCTGGTTCCACGCGTATCCGATCATGGCCTCGATGCGCTCGGAGCGCGTGGCCGTCAGGGGCAGGGGCGTGGCCTGGTACTGGTCGACGGTCCACGGGTAGCCGGTGTCCATGGCGTCCCAGGTGGCCTTGTCGACGACCCCGGTCACGGGCAAGCCGGCCCGCTGCTGGAAGTTCTTGACGGCTGCGACGAAGGGCGCGTCGACGGAGGCGAGCTTATTGGCGTGCCACAGGCCCAGACGCACCTGGACGATACGCACCTTGGTGCCGTTCATGCCCCAGGTGAGCGTGTTGGTCGCGTCACCAAGCCCCGTGATGTGGTCGGTGGGCTGGAGGTAGCCAGCCGGGGCCTCGTACCCGCGCCACGCGCCCGAGGCGTCGAACTCGTAGTGGCGACCGTTCAGATCCAGGGGCGCGGTGCGCATGACGCCGGTGTTCGGGTCGAGGTAGTACCACTCTCCCCCGTCGCGCACCCAGCCACCCATCTGCGCGCCGTTGGACGCGAAGAAGTGCCAGCCGTCAGCCAGCCTCTCCCAGCCGGTGCGCATCGCGCCCGACGATCCCAGGTAGTACCACGTGCCGTCCACGGGCGTGAGCCCCGTGCGCATGACGCCGCTGGCGGGATCCAGGTAGTACCACTGGCCCCCATCGCGCACCCAACCGCCGGTGAGCGCTCCGGAGGGAGCCAGGAAGAACCAGTCGGCGCCGTCGCGCAGCCAGCCGGTTGCCATGTAGCCGCTGTCGTAGAAGTAGTAGCGGCTGCCCCCGATCCGCACCCATTGGGAGGCCGGGTAGGTACCGTCGGCGCGCCGCCACCACCAGCCGATCGA
>CALBAF010000596.1 GCA_937926415.1 uncultured Actinomyces sp. | reverse complement strand
GAATCGACCGCCGCCGAGGTGCGCGCCGTCGTCGACGCCGTCATCGAACACGCGGTCGAGGCCCCGGAGCGTTCCCTCGCGGTCGTCGCCCTGTCCGAGCGACACGCGCAGCGCATCCGCGAAGCACTGGAGAGCGTGAAGGCCGACGAACCCGGCCTCGCCTCGTTCTTCGATCCGGCAACACCCGAACCCTTCGTCGTTGTCGGCCCCGACCAGGTGGCCGGGCTGACCCGCGAATCGCTCATCCTGTCCGTCGGGTTCGCGAAGACCCCGCACGGGCGCGTCATTCACGACTTCGGCGTCCTGTCGAGCGAGGAGGGCGCTGACGTTTTCGCCGAGGTCCTGCGCGTCGTGCGCGGCGACCTGACGCTCGTCTCTGCCCTGCACAGCGCGGAGATCGACCGCGAACGCCTCGGCCACGAGGGCTCGCGTATGCTCGTCGATCTCCTGGAGATCGCCGAGGGGCACGCGGGCGAGGGCATGGACGCCTGGCCGGTCCTGGCCGGTGAACCGGATCGCCTGCTCGTCGACCTCGCCGAGCACCTGTACTCGCGAGGCCTCGAGGTTGTCGCGAACGTCGGTATCCCCGGCGGGATGCGGATTCCGCTCGCGATCGGTCACCCGGAGTCTCCGGGGCGCCTGCTCCTCGCGGTGCTCACGGATGACGAGGAGTACCTGGCGGAACCCAGCCAGCGCGTGCGCGACCGCGCCCGTCCCCGCTGGCTCGAAGCGCAGGGCTGGGCGGTCTACACCGCCCTGTCGATGCCCCTGTTCATCGATCCCGACAAGGAGGCATCGCTTGTTGTCGATGCCGTCCTGGATGCCCTCGACAAGCTGCGCGCCACCGACGACGAGCCCGTCGTCGAGGTCCCCGAGCGTATCGCCGATGACGAGGCGACAGACGAGCGTGTGGAAGAGCGCGTTGAAGAGGCTTCCTCTGATGATGGCGCCGAGGTCGCGGACGAAGCTGAGGGCGGCTCGGACGCCTCGGCCGCCCCGCGCATGCCGATGCTGGACGACGGCCTCGACGAGGAATCCAAGCGTCGCAAGAAGGCTGACGAGGACACCACCGGCATGCTGCTGGCGATCAAGCGCAAGGAGCACGCCTCCGAGGAAAACCGTGGCCCGCGCCCCGCGATCGCCAAGGGGCTGCCGCTGGCCGCCTACTCCGACGACCAGCTCGATGAGATGGCCGCCTGGGTGCGCTCCGACGGCGTTGAGCGCACCGACCTGGAGACCGCTGAAGAGCTGCGCGAGGCTCTGGGCATCACGCGACGCGGCTTCCAGTCTGACGCGGTCCTGGGCAACGTCGTGCGCCGCACGAAGCCCGCGGT
>CALBAF010000595.1 GCA_937926415.1 uncultured Actinomyces sp. | reverse complement strand
GGCACCCTCACGGGCAAGTACCGCCACTCGACACCTGCGGACTCGCGCGCCGCTTCGCCGCATCTGCGCCATCTGGTGGAGGGGTACCTGACGAGCCCGGCGCGCGGTGTTATCGAAGCTGCCTCGCGTGCGGGCGCGGGCTTGGAGCGCTCGACGGGCGACGTTGCGCTCGCGTGGGTACGAGACTATCCGGGAGTCACGAGTGCCCTGGTGGGTCCCCGCACGTTGCGCCAGCTGGAGACCCTCTTGGACTACACGGAGCCGTTACCTGCGCCGATTCGGCAGGTGCTCTCCGAAGTCGCACAGTAACGCACGCTTCACGTGATCGCCATCATGTGATTGCTTACAGATGGGTGGGGCCCGAACCAAACGGTTCGGGCCCCACCCATGTGCTACATGCGGCTGAGTGAATCAGTCGTCGACCTCGATGAAGTCGTCGTCTTCGTCATCCTCATCGCCGTCTTCCTCGTCCTCGTCCGAGTCGTCGAAATCGTCATCCTCATCATCGGAGTCATCGAGAATGTCGAAGGGCAATTCGACACCCAGCTGAGTAAAGAGAATGTCGTCGTAGGTGAAGAACGCGTCGCGCAGTGCCAGCTCGGCTGCTTCGAGCGCGGCGTCGTCGGCCTCGTCTCCATCGCGGGCGATGTCGAAGTGGTTTTCGAAAGCGTTGAGCAGGCGCGTCAGCGCGCGGCGGGCATCTCCAGTCATGACAGTCATTCTACCGTGAGACGGCGCACTTTATCAGGGGAGGTTGAGCTGCGAACGAATGACGGACACCATGAGGTCGGTTCCCTTGATCTCGGCGGTCTGATCAGCGCCGAGAATACGGGTCTGCCCGTCTGCATCGAGCAGCTGCGACGCACCCATGTTCGGGCCAAGAGGCAGGATCACCCATTCCTTCGTCGGCTGGTAGATGGCGTCGGGCTGCTCCCCCTCGATCTGGGCGGTGATGTTCGCAATCACGACGCGCGCCTGCTGACGCGCGGCATCGGCACGCTTTGATTCACGCACGTCGGTGAGGTCGCCGACCGCGTAGACGTTCGGGTGGTCCACGACCTGCATCGTGCCATCGACGCGAATGGTGCCGTTCGGGTTCAGAACAGACTCGTAGTCGCTACCGATGAGGAAGCCGGTGTTGGCGCGGGCGCCGTAGCACTGGAACCACAGGTCGGCCTCGATGACCTCGCCGTTCTTGGTCTCGACCATGAAGTGGCCGAGGTCGCCGACGTTCTGCGGGGGCAGGTAGGCCAGCTCGGAACCCGTCACGACGCGCACGCCCAGGGTGCTCAGCTGCTCGCTGATCTCGTTGCGCAGCGCATCGGTGTATCCGGGGGTGCCCAGGATCTGGTCAGAGGCCTCGACGATCGTGATATCCAGGCCGGGGAAGGCGTTGGCAAGCTCGCCGGTCAGCTCAATGCCGACGGTGCCTCCACCGACGATCATGACCGAGCGGGCGCGGCCGAGGTTCTCGTGCAGCTGCTCGAGGCGGGCCTTGGCCACGGACGAGCGGTAGGAGGAGTACTTCGCGGGGAAAGGATAGCTCGATCCGGTCGCGAATACGACGTAGTCGGCCTCGATCGGATCGTGGCCAAACACGTGAACGGTCGTACCGTCGACACGCGAGACGGTACCGCGCACGACCTCGCCGCGGTGCAGCAGGTTCGTGTAGGGCATGAAGATCGCGTGTTCCCACACGGTGTCGACCGCGGCACGCAGCGCGGCCGCGTGGTGGACGAACTGGTCCTTCTGTTCGATAAGGACAACGTCCGCGAGGGGATCCAGCCCCTTAGCGACTGTGACGCCTCCGTAACCTCCGCCGATGACTGCGACGCGTGCCATGTCTTTCCTCCTTGTGAGTGGACCGCGTCTATTGTGTCACCTGACGGGCACGAATGCGCGTGCTGGGGACCTTAGTCCGCGTCGCGCGCGCTCTCCCCCGTCTCCAGACCGAGGCCACGGGCGATATTGGGCGCAAAGAAGTTAGGACCCTTGAGAACCTTCCCGTCCTCGCGCAGCTTGACGGAGCCGTCGGGCATGAGCTTGGACAGGTTCGAGGCCTGGACCTCAGCGAGCACGGAGTCGAGGTCCATCCCGGATTCGATCGCCATGCCGTAGATGACATAGATGAGGTCAGCGAGAGCGTCGGCTGCCTCGATAACATCGCGCTCACCGTCGTCCGCAGCGACCGCCTCGGCGGTAGCCGCCTCAATGATCGCGCGGGCGCGCTTGCCGTAGACGGCGCCCATCAGCTCAGCGAACTCCTCGGCGATGAGGCTCATGCGCATGCCGAGGCGGTCGTAGGACAGAGTGGGTTCGTCGAAGGATCGAATCGGCATCGAATAGGTGCGGTGGAACTCCTGGACGAGTTCCATCGGGCTCGGGGCGCCGCCCGACGTTGTTGTGGTCTTCTCGCTCATGCGTGATCCTTTCCGGACTGTTCCCAGGCAGTAGCCAGGATATTCGAAAATGCGGTCGTTGTTTGATGGCCGTCGACGAGGAACTGCGCGTCGAACACGTAGGTCGGCACGGCGGTGACACCCATGTGCATCGCCACCTGGAAGTCCGAATAGACGCGTGAGGCCCATTCCTCGTCGCCCACGGCGAGTGCAGCGAGCTCCGCTGACATGCCGATGTCCTGGGCGCAACCGATCAGCACCTCGGGATGGGAGATATCGAGTCCCATTTCGAAGTGAGCGCGCATGATGGCCTCGGCCACTTTCAGCTGCAGTGACGAGGGGCCGGCGACGGTGTCAGCGTCAATATCCGCATCGTGTGCAGCCGCGATCACGCGGTGTGCGCGCGACGTGGGGGCGATAACAAGCTTGTCGAAGTCGAAGCGAATTCCTTCGCGCGCCCCCAGCGCCTGCATGCGCTCGTCGGATTCGCGCACCTCTTCGAGGGTCGCTGCGCCAGATTCCACGAGGGCCACAATGCGGGGCTTGTCCACCGGGGCGTCGAGTTCGGGGTCGAGAAGATACGCGTGCAGGTACACCTCGACCTGGTCGCGATGGTCGAATTGCTCGAGCGCGGCACGCAGGTGCCTCAGCCCGAGATAGCTCCACGGGTCGCAGGTGTCGAGCCACATGTCGATACGCACGGCATCTCCTCACGATTGATATGGAAAACCCCGGAGCCTTTCGGCCCCGGGGCATCTCGTGCGCGGAGGGGGACTTGAACCCCCACCCTCGTAAAATGAGGACTAGCACCTCAAGCTAGCGCGTCTGCCTATTCCGCCACCCGCGCAGGTGAGCGATGCGAACCGTTGCGATCCGCAAGCGAGTAGAAGCTTAACACGATGGTGGCGACATGCGCCAATCGAAACTAGGAGTCTTTTTCGCCGCCGCGCAGACGCGAGTCGAGCGTGGAGAAAACCTTGACAATTGAATCGATATCGGCTTCCGTCATGCCATCCAGGAGGTACTCGCTGACCGTCTGCTGATGCAATTCTGTGGCAGCAAGCACAGTCTCAATTCCCTGCGTCGTCAGGCACGCGTCGTAGCCGCGGCGGTCGACCGTGGAGGGAATGCGCTCCACCCAGCCATCGCGCGACAGATTCGAGACGAGGTAGGTGACGCGCGACGGAGAATAAACGACGCGCTCAGCCAGCTCGCCCATGCGCAGACGATGACCCGGGGCCTCCCACAGCGCCAAAAGAATGTTGTAGTCGGGCATGGAAACCCCATAGGTGCGCTTGAGGCGCGTCTCGAGAATGCCCTGAAGGCGCCCGGACGCCTCGAAGAAGACTCGCCATGCGGCAGCGCGCGCGCTATTGGCATGGACGATCGGCGTCAGTCGTGCTCGTGATTCCATGTCTCCCTCCTCGTGGTCGTGTCGGATGCTTCTCTCGGGATAATAGGGCATAGTGACTAAGAAAGCACCAACAACGCGGGGGAGCCACGTGTCTTTATCTATTTCTGTTGTCCTTTTTGACGTTGATGGAACGATCGTTGATTCCGCTCCAGCCGTTATGGACGCATTTCGTGGCGCACTGTCAGACTATGTTCTGCCGATCCCCGATGATCAGCGGCTTCGCACGTACGTCGGCCCGCCGCTGTGGTACTCCTTCGGCGACCTTGGGTACGAGGGTGAGCTCCTGGCCAACCTCGTGAACGGCTACCGCGCGCGATACCATGCTCACTTTCTCGATCCTGAGCCCTTCCCCGGCGTCATCGAGCTGCTGCACGAGCTTCACGACGCAGGTGTCCCTCTGGCGACCGCGACGTCGAAGCAGGCACCGATGGCGCTCGCGCAGATGGAGCACCTCGGACTGTCCAGCGTTTTCGACGTGATCGCAGGTGCCACCCCAGACCCGGCGTCGAGCAAAGCAACCGTCATCCACGAGGCTCTGACACGTTTGAAAGCCCGCGGCGTCGACACCTCTCACCCCGTGATCGTCGGCGATTCGGTCTGGGACGTACGCGGTGCTCAGGAGGCAGGCATCCCTGTGATCGGCGTTGGTTGGGGCTACGCAACCGAAGATGGCCTGGACGAGGCGGATGCCGTGTGCGAGACGGTCGAGGACCTGCGGACCTACCTGCTCGACGGCGTGGCGAAGCACGCGCGGGATCGTGACAGCTAGCGAAAGTCTCGAGAGCGCACGTCGATAGGCAGCTCGACGGGAGCGATCCGAAAGGCCTGCACGTTAATCGCGCCGTCACCCCATTCGAGCGTCCCGCGAATGAGGAGTGCGTTCGACTCTAGGCACACGCGTCGAAACTTCTTCCACGCACCCACCGACACGGAGACGTTGACGAGGCCCGTCTCGTCTTCGAGGGACAGGAAAGTGATTCCTCCTCCCGTGTGGGGTCGCTGTCGATGGGTGACCACCCCAGCGACGTCGACGATGCGTCCGGCCAGGTGTTGGCCCAGATCGCCGGCTCGGAGAGTGGTGGCAGGCAGAGCGGCGCGCACGTAGCTGAAAGGGTGCTTCCCCGGGGTGAGTCCCGTCGTGGCGACATCGGAACGCATACGTTCCGCCTCCGATAGCGACGGCAACTCGGGCACGAGGGAACCCACCTCCGTCCCGGGCAGAAACGGCTGCCACTGGCCGGACCGGGCGTGCGGCTGCGCGAGTGCCCCCGCGGCCC
>CALBAF010000594.1 GCA_937926415.1 uncultured Actinomyces sp. | reverse complement strand
GTTTCGGCGGTAGCGCGCTCGGGCGCGAGCCACTGGTCGATGACGTCGAGCAGCGAGCACGCCGCGATGGGGACCAGCACCGCGTTGTAGTGCCACGAGGACCAGCCATAGTAGCTCTCCACCGAGCCGGCGAAACGCCACGCGAGCGTCGGGGCCACCAGCGCGAACCACGGGGAGGCCGTGCCCACGAAGCCGGCCCCAGCGGCCAGGACGATGAGAGTCACAAGCTTGACAGAGGGGGTCGTCAGGATGTCCCACAGGGAGGGGATTGCGCGCGCTGCGGTGGTTCCACCGGTCGGCGTGCCCGCCCCGGTCGCGGTCCCATCGAGCGAATAGGCCCACGTGCCCGCCGGGTTCATCGCCGGGAGCAGCACCTTCACGGTCAGCACAAACGCGACGATGCCGAACAGCGCGTACGCTATCGACCGCAGGACAGCAGACCGTCCCTCGCCTCTGCGGCGCCACGCGATCGCGAGGCCCGCGACGAAGACCGTAAGCCCCAGATCCTCCTTGACAAGGACGAGGGGTGCCAGCCACGCCATGCACGCACCCCAGCGCCGCTCAACGAAAGCGACGCCTCCGAACGCCAGCAGCGGGACGGCCACGCAGACCTCGTGGAACTGGGCACCGACCGCACCCTGCAGCCCCCACCCCAGGCCGTAGGCAAGCCCGACGAGGAGGGCACCGCCTCTGCCGAGGAGGCGCTGCGCGAGGCGCGCGATCGGCAACACCGACGCCGCGATCAGCAGGTCCTGGACGACGAGGAGGGTCAGCGCGGAGGGGAAGAGACGAAAGATCGGGCCCAGGAGCGCCAGGATCGGGTGGAAGTGGTCGCCCAGAAGGTTGTAGCCGGGCCCCTTGATGGGGACGATGGGCGCCTCGAAGCGCGAGTATGCCTGGACGGCCTCGGCGAAGATGCCCAGGTCCCACGACGGGGCGACGAGCGCACGCCACTGCGCCACCGAGTAGCAGACGTAGAGTGCGCCGACCGCACACGCAATGACGACTGGCAGCCACCAGGTCACCACCAGGCGACCGACGGCTACTCGATCCGGGCCCTTCACCCGACCATCTCCGCGGGGCGCGTGTCAGAAGAATCGGATTCCTCCGCCTCGTCTCGGGCCGAGGCCGGGGCCGGGTAGGGCACACCGATCCCCTGTTCATGGTCGGCGCGGCGCTTCGAGCGTGCGTCGGAGTGGAAGAGCTGGCTGACCGTGGCGCGAACTGCGTCGAACATGCGCGCCGGGCGGTTGAGCGAGCCGAGCGAGCGGTCCGCGCCCGAGTGCGCGAAGTTGCAGGGCACCTCCATGACGGACAGCCCCGCGCGCAGCACGCTGATAGTCAT
>CALBAF010000593.1 GCA_937926415.1 uncultured Actinomyces sp. | reverse complement strand
TCCCGCATCACGAACCAGAGCTCGGCCGGCGCTCCGCGCCGCCCCGTCCTGCCGAGCCTCGGTGAGCTTCTTGCGACCGCGCGCGGCGGCGAGCCCGCTCGCCGCGTCGTCGTCTTAGAGAACCTCGTCGACCACACGAATGTGGGCGCTGCATTCCGCAGCGCCGCTGCCCTTGGCGTCGACGCCGTCCTGGTGACCCCGCAGTGTGCGGATCCCCTCTACCGTCGATCCGTGCGCGTCTCCATGGGAACCGTCTTCCAGGTGCCGTGGACCCGCCTCGAGTCATGGCCCGGCGATATCGCCACCCTCCAGGAGGCTGGCTTTACGGTCGCATCGCTGGCTCTGTCGGACGATTCGGTCTCCCTCGACGACTTCGCCTCGCTGCCTGCCCTCCAAGGGCCGGGCGCCCGCCTCGCAATGGTCATGGGCACCGAGGGCGACGGCCTGGGGAGGCGTACCATCGCCGCCTCCGACTACACCGTGAAGATTCCCATGGACCACGGGGTCGACTCGCTCAACGTCGCAGCCGCGTCCGCCGTCGTTTTTTGGGCAACCAGGGGCATCGGCGCACACTAACGCGTCACAGCATCACGCAGCGGCTACACGGTTGTCCCAAGCACCGCAGCTACACACAACGAGGCCGGAGCTGGATACCCAGCCCCGGCCTCGTCATCGTTTACTGCGACGGGTCAGCTCATGGATGCGACGATCTCGTCAATGACGTCCACGCATTCTTCCCATCCGGAGACGGCGCGCGTTGCGTAACCGGCGGCCTTGACGGGGTAGTCATTGCCTTCCGGGTCCAGGCGGTCGCCGATGAAGAGCATCTCGGAGGCGGGGATGCCCGTCTCTTCGACCAGCTTGCCCATGCCGAACGCCTTGTCGATGCCACGGGTGGTGATGTCGACAGACGTCGAGCCACCGCCGCGAACGTCGAGCTCGGGCACGTCGGGCTGCACAGCATCGCGCAGAGCGGCCTTCTTGGTACCGTCCGGATCCCAGGCGCGCTTCGCGTCGAGCGGAGCTTCCTGACCCAGGGCGGAGAAGGTGATCTGCGAGCCGCGGTCCTCGATGATGTTGCCCCACGGGTTAGGCTCCCACAGGCCAAGCTCACGCGCGTGACGCTCCAGCGAAGCGATCGCGCGTGCGGCAACCTCGGGATCCAGGTCGTGCGCGTAACGCTCGACCCACGCGCCGCCCTCGTAGCGGTAGTAGCGCGTGCCGCAGGTAGGCATCAGGTGAAGGCGCGAGAGTTCCTCGTCCGTCGCGTGCAGATTGTCCAGCACCTGCGTACGGAACTGGCCCATCTGGCCGCCGGAGATGATGCACACCTCCACGTGGTCCAGCAGGGAGCGCAGAGCCACATCCATGCGGGCGGGCAGCGGCGACTTCGAGGGCGCCAGGGTGTCATCGAGATCGAAGGCAACGAGCTTCACGATGCCACCCTACTGCTTCGCGGCTTCAGCGGTTTCAATGGCGAGCTGCGCAGCCTCGGTTTCCTCGTCGGTGGGCACCGAGAGGACCTGCAGCAGGACGACGGAGGCGACGAGGCCACCCCAGACGAGCAGGATCGTCAGGATCATCAGGGCGATAGCGGGAGCGGTCACTTGGTGCCTCCTTCAATCGAAGCGGTGTCATCGGCGTCGTCAGCGAGAATCTGAGCGACCGTCGCGTGCGTATCCACCGGGCGGTGCTTCCACGGAATGAGAGTGAAAATCAGGGACGCGATCACCGCGACCGCCACGGAACCCCAGCCGAAGATCAGCACGTACATGCTGGGGTAATCTTCGTAGCCGTCCGTCAGGACCTTCACGAGAGACATCGCCATCATGACGAAGAGGACGACCGGGATGACGATACCGACGAGGGGCTCCCAAAGCTTGGGAACCTTCACGCTGGACACAGAGTTGATGTGTGCGCGGAGCACCCCGAGGCGGGGGCCAGCCACCGCGCACAGGACCGCAAACATGATTGCCGAGGACACGACACCAACCGAGTTGATGAAGTTGTCGACGATGTCGAGGTTGTTCAGGCCCGAGCGGGTGCCGAAGAGCACCAGCGAGATGGCGGTCGCGGGGACACCGAGGACGAGAGCCGAGCGGGCGGGCGACCAGCCGAACTTGTCCTGCAGGCCGCCGGAGACGACCTGGAGCAGGGACAGCAGGGAGGTCACGCCGGCGAGGACCAGGGACGAGAAGAAGAGCACGCCAAAGAGGGGCCCACCGGGCATCATCGAGATGATCTTCGGGAAGGTCACGAAGGAGAGGATCGGGCCGGTCAGGCCCTCAACCTCGGAGACGCTCACGCCACCCTGGTGCGCCATGAAGCCGATGGCGGAGAACACACCGATACCAGCGAGGATCTCGAAGGAAGAGTTCGCGAAGCCAGCGACCAGAGCGGTGCCGGTCAGGTTCGACTTGGGCTTGAGGTAGGAGGCGTAGGTCAGCATGATGCCGAAGCCCACGGACAGCGAGTAGAAGATCTGCGCGAAGGCAGCCAGCCACACGTTGGGGTCGGCCAGCGCGCTCCAGTTCGGCGTGAAGAAGGCGTTCAGGCCCTCGACAGCTCCCGGCAGGAACAGCGCGCGGACGACGAGCGCGAGGAAGAGGATGACGAGCAGGGGCAGGAAGACCTTGTTCGCCGCCTCGACGCCCTTAGACAGGCCGCGACCAATAACGAAGAGCACGAGGACCCACACGAGAGCAAGCGGGATCATAACGGCCCATGCAGGGGCCCACGAGAAGGTGTCGCCAGGAACCTTCTCAAGGAAAGACTCCAGGAAGAACGTCGTCGGATCGGCGCCCCAGGCTTCGTTCACGGAGTAGATCGTGTACTGCACACCCCACGCGAGGACCGCACCGTAGTAGACCATGATGACGAAGCAGACGAAGGTCTGGAACCAGCCGACGAACTCGCCGCCGCCGATGATCTTACGCAGCGCCCACGGCGGTGAACCGCGGAACTTGTGGCCGACCGCGTAGTCGAGCCACAGCATGGGGATGCCGACGAAGACCAGGGCAACCAGGTAGGGGACCAGGAAGGCGCCGCCGCCGTTGGAGTAGGAGACGCCGGGGAACCGCCAGATGTTGCCCAGGCCGATGGCCGAGCCGATGGCTGCCAGGAGGAAGCCTGTCTGGCCGCTCCACGAGTCGCGCGCGCGGGGCGCGGATTTGGGTGCGGAGGATGACATGAAGTGAGTTCCTTGCATTCGTGTCTATACGGGATAATTCCCAGCCAGACTAGGGCCGTTACACCGGGAAGTCTCCCAGAGTCCACGATACAGAACGTGTTTTTGGCCTCGTTTTGACGCTTGTTTTGCTCGCTGGGGCTCCCTCGGTCGCCCCGCTAACGGGTTTCATGCCAACAAACCCGAGTTAGGAGACGACCCCACACGCATGGAAAATCGCTGCAATTCCAACGACGACAGGCAGGGATGCAAAGGTCGTCACGAGGACTGTTCCCTGCGCGATGCGCTCCCCCGCTCCTGCACGCGTGGCCGCGATGTAGGCGTTCTGCGCCGACGGCAACGCCGCCATGATGGTCACCGCCATGAGAGCCGAAGCGGTTAACCCGAATAGCATCCCGACGCCGCACGCGATCGCGGGCTGCACGGCGAGCTTGGCGACGATGGCGCACACGATAGCAGGAACTCCCGCATCGCCCGAAGCCGCACGCCGGTCCACAAGGGCTGCGCCGAAGGACAGCAGGATCATCGGGGGCGCCGCTGCCCCCAGCATGGACGTGGACACGTCGAGGAGCGTCGGCATCGGCCACCCGGCCGCGGAAAACAGGAAACCGCACGCCGCCGCAATGACCATGGGGTTGCGCGCGACCACCGTCACGATGCCGGTTGCGCACGGAGGCTGTCCCGACCCGGCGAGGTCAGCCAACACAAAGAACATCGGAGTGAAGAACCCAAGCTGAAAAACCAGGATGGGGACGACCGCGGAAGCGTCCCCCAGCACGTAGACGGCGATCGGGATGCCGATATACGCGCCGTTATTGAGGGACGAGGCCATGGCCCCCAAGGTGGTCTCGCCCCGCGTCAGGCGCAGGAACAGTCGGGCAACCGCGACGAACAGGAGCGCTGTGCCCACACCCGACGCGGCGGCCACGGCGAGCGGAGCACCGAAAACGCCGGACGTCCCCGTCGAAACGATCGCGTGGAAAAGCATGGCCGGGGACGCCACCCAGTAGGTCACCGACGCGAGAGAACCCGCTGCCTCGGGCCCGAGCGCGCCCGCGCGGCGCGCGATCCAGCCGACACCGATGATGAGGGCGATCGAGAGGACCGACCAAAGAATCGACGCCATGCGACGACGAAACCCATCAGCGCCAGGAGGGCACGGCCTCGTCGACCTTGGTGAGGGCCGAGGCGATCGCCATGTGCATGTCCAGGTATTGGTAGGAACCCAGTCGACCGCCGAAGAGCACGTTCTTCTCCCCCGCCGCCATGTCACGGTAGGCGGCGAGCGTCGAGCGGTCCGACGGCGAGGCGATCGGATAGTAGGGCTCGTCGCCGGGGCTGGCGAAGCGCGAGTATTCGCGCTGGATGATCGTGTTGGTCGCACCGCTTCGATCCCGCTCGGGATGCAGGTGCGCGAACTCGTGGATGCGCGTGAAGGGCACGTCGCGATCCGAGTAGTTCATGACCGAGCAGCCCTGGTAGTCGGGCACGTCCACGACCTCGGTCTCGAAGTCGAGGGTGCGCCAGCCGAGCTCGCCGGCCTCGTAGTCGAAGTAGCGGTCGATCGCACCCGTGTAGACAACCGGAACCTGGCCAACGGCCGCGGCCTTCGAGAACGGCGAGGAGGCATCGAAGAAGTCAACGCCCGTGTGCACGGTGATGCGCGGGTGATCGACCATGTTCGCGATCCACACGCCGTAGCCATTGAGGGGCAGGCCCTCGTAGCGGTCCTGGAAGTAGCGGTTCTCGTAGGTGAAACGCACGGGCAGTCGCGTGATGATGGACGCGGCCAGCTCGCGCGGATCCGTCTGCCACTGCTTGGCCGTGTATCCCGCGATGAATGCATCGTAGAGGGGCCGGCCGATCAGGCTGATCGCCTTCTCCTCGAGGTTGCCCGGTTCGCCCGTGATCTCGGCGGCCTGGCGCTCAATGAGCGCGCGCGCCTCCGCCGGCGAGTAGGCGGCTCCGAAGAACTGGTTGATCGTGCCCAGGTTGATGGGCAGCGGGTAGACGACGCCCCGGTAGTTGGCATAGACGCGATGGCGGTAGTCGTTGAATGCCGTGAATCGGTTGACGTAGGACCACACGCGCTCGTTCGACGTGTGGAAGAGGTGGGTGCCGTAGCGGTGTACCTCGACGCCGGTGGCCTCATCGATCGACGAGTAGGCATTGCCTCCGATGTGGTCGCGACGCTCGATGACCGTCACGTTCATGCCGAATCGCTCCGCGGCCTCGCGGGCAAACGTCAGGCCAAAGAAGCCCGAACCGACAACAAGCAGATCCACGCCGCTCCCCTTTCACGGTAGTCAGGACAATGGTAGCGGCCCCCACCTGCGGGTGCGCCCTCATGTGATCGACGAGGCCGGGGTGTGGACTTCCGCGAACATCTCGTCTGCGCTCACTTATCCTTGTTCCCATCTGCAATTTCGTCAGGGAGGACCGGAGTATGGTGCGCATCGCCGTCGTCGAGGACGAGGCCGCCTCACGCCAGCTCCTCGCCGACTATCTCACGCGCTACAGCGAAGAGAAAGGGGTCTCTTTCAAGGTCACCTATTTCGAGGACGGCGGAGCCATCATCGGCGACTACAAGCCGGTGTACGACATCATCCTCATGGACATCCAGATGACTCACGTGGATGGGATGACCGCGGCGCGCGCGATCCGCGAGGTCGATCAGGAGGTCGTCCTCGTATTCATTACATCCGCCGCGCAGTTCGCAATCCACGGATACCAGGTGGGGGCACTCTCCTACCTCATGAAGCCCCTGCCCTGGTTCGCGTTCTCGCAGGAACTGTCCAGGTGTCTCGAGGCCGTGGCCAAGCGGCGCGGCGCCTCGGTCCTGCTGCAGTCGGGCACGTCGACGCATCGTATCGACGTCGCCGACATCGTCTACATCGAGTCGATCAAGCACCGTCTAGACGTGCACACGGTCTCCGGCACCTACTCGATCACTTCCTCACTGAAGGCCATGGAGGAACAGCTCGCCGGTCACGACTTCTTTCGATCAAATTCGTGCTACCTCGTGAACCTCGCGCACGTGCGCGGCATCGCCGACCAGGAGTGCCTCATGACGGGCGGGGACAGCCTGCGTATTTCCCGGCCTCGTAAGAAGGCGTTCATGACGGCTCTGGCCAGCTTCGCGGGCGGGATCCACTGACGTGTTCGAGTCCCTGCCTGACATCCCGCGCCTGTTCACCGCCCTGGCCGAATGGGGCGCCGCTCTCGTGTATGTCCTCGTCGTCGCGCGCTCGGCGGCGTCGAACGCCCTGAACCCGAACGCCGCTATCCCCCGATGGAGGCTCACAGCTGCGGCCGTCGGTGGCCTCGTGGTGCTCGTCGGCGCCCAGGAACTGCTCGGCCGCGCCCCCCTGTCCCTGTGGGTGCCGGGCATGATGACGGCGTACGCGCTCGTGTGGTGCATGATCCGCGTGGGAACCGCGCTGGACTGGCGCTGGGTGACGCACATGAGCGCACGCGCCTTCATCGTTGCCGAGCTCGCTGCGTCCCTCGCCTGGCAGGTCGTCGTCTACTCACACGCTGACAAGCCCTACTGGCACCCGTTGTCGTTCGGCGGTTTTGCAGCGATCGCGTCGGCGTGCCTGGCCGTCGTCTACTTCTTCGAACGACGCGTCTGCCGCCAGGGGACGCTGCCCGTTCTCCGTTTCGCGGATCTCGCTTCCGGGGTGTTCATTGGCATCGCGATCTTTGCTCTGTCCAACCTCAGTTTCATCTCGACGGCCACACCCTTCTCCGGTCGTTCTGGACTCGAGGTCTTCTACATTCGCACGCTCGTGGATCTGGCGGGCTACGCGATCCTATTCGCGCAGTTCGAGCGCATCCAGCAAAGCGCCACCGAGCGCGAACTGGCATCCATCCAGGCTTCTCTGGACGCCCAGCACCACCAGTACCTGGCCGCAAAAGAGGACATGGAGCAGGTGGCGCGCGCCCATCACGACCTCAAGCACCAGGTGGAGGCGATTCGCGCGGAGCTGGACCCGGGACGCGCCGCCGCATCCTTTGCCGAGCTCGAGTCCTCGATCGAGCAGATAGGACAGCAGTACCACAGCGGCAATGCGGTCCTCGACGTCATTCTGACGACGAAGGGGCGCGCGTGCGCGGCGGCGGGCATCAACTTCACGGCGATCGCGGACGGTGCCCTGCTGGGGTCCATGTCGTCGATGGACATCGCTACCCTCTTCGGCAACGCCCTCGATAACGCAATCGAGGCCTCGCGGCGCGTCGACGACCCCGCCAAACGCCTCATCAAATTGGCGCTGTTCCGTCAGGGGCAGATGGTGGTCATCCGGGTCGACAACTGGTTCGACGGTCGCCTCAACACGGACGCCGGTGGGCGCCTCACGACGATCAAGCCCGACACCGTCCGACACGGCTGGGGCGTCAAATCCATCCAGTGGATAGCCCGCAAGTACGGCGGCCAGGCGGTCACGGACGTGGCAGACCACTGGTTCACGCTGACGGTGCTTCTCCCGTCCACGACTGCCCAGGAGGACGAATGACGATCATAGACACCCTCCGCCTGCGCTTACGTCCCTGGAACGATATGGACGCACCGGAGCTCTACGAGCTGGCCCGCGATCCCCGCATCGGGATGCTGTGCGGATGGAAACCCTTCAAGTGCATCGACGATGCCCACGAGGCGCTGTCGACGGTCCTGGCGGCACCCGACAGCTACGCGGTGACGCTCGGATCGACCGGTGAAATCGTGGGCTCGATCGCGCTGCGCATTGACACAGACTCTCCCAAGGCGAGCGTCGCCGACATCGGCTACTGGATCGGCGCCCCCTACTGGGGCAACGGATACGCGACGGAGGCGGGGCACGCCATCATCGAGCGCGCGCGTGAGCTGGGCGTCGAGAGGATCATCTTGAAATACTTCGACGGAAATGACGCCTCGCGAAGAGTCTCAGAAAAACTCGGCTTTGCATGGCACAAGCGCGAGGCGGACGTGGAATACCCGCTCATCGGCAAGCGCCTGACCGTCCATTGGACGGAGCTGGTGCTCGCCGGGCGCTGACGGCCGTCCCTTAGTTAAAGCCGAGAACCGCCGCGGCGACCTTGTAGCCTCCGCGCACAAGCGTCGGCGACGCGTGGCGTACGAGGCCCGCGAGCAGGTCCTTGCGCAGGCGATCCGTGGCCTCGGGGTTGATCTGGTCCATGGTCTCCCAGATCTGTTCCTTGAGGGCCAGGTGCTCGGGCGTGCCCGACAGCTGGGCCATGACGGAGCAGACGACGGCGTTGATGCGCAGGTAGTGGACCATGTAGCGCCACAGCTTCTCCTCGACCTCGGCGCGCGGGGGCAGCGCACGGGTCATCGCCTCGTTCACCCGCGCGAGCTGGTCCAGGCGCGTGATCATGACCTTCTCGTTGACGGACTGGTCGTCGCGGCCGATGAAGTAGTGATACAGGTCCACGTCCAGGTAGCGGATCGTGGAGATGTAGGGCAGCGGCACGAAGGAGTAGAGGTAGTCCACGTAGAACGTGTGCTCGGGCATGACCAGTCCGGAGGCCCGCACGACCTCCGTGCGCATCGTCAGGGCGTGCATCATGAGGTACTGGTCGTAGCGGCACCGGCGCAGGTCGGCCCAACCGAATGTACGGCCTCGAGGCAGGACGTTGCGGTAGCGGATGACAGCCTTGACCGACTTACCCTGCTTGTCGTAGACGTAGTTGGTCACGAGCAGGTCCAGGTCGCGCCCGGCCTCGCGTTCCTCGCGCAGGACGTCAAGGACGGCATTCGTGGCGCGGCGGTCCAGCCAGTCGTCGGAGTCGACGACGCGCACGTGCATGCCTTTTGCGGCGGCGAGACCGGCGTTGACGGCGCCGCCGTGCCCCTTGTTCTCCTGGTGGATGACCTTGACGGAGGGGTAGCGAGCGGCCCACTCGTCGGCAATGTCAGCGGTGCGGTCCTTCGAACCGTCGTTAACGATGATCGCCTCGAGTTCGTCGCCGTATCCGACGAGCGTAGTCAGCGCCCGGTCGAGGTAGTCCTCGGAGTTGTAGGCAGGCACGATCACCGTCAGCAGCGGCGCGCTCATGGAGTCTCCTCTCGTGAAGTCTGCCAGTAGTCTACTGTGCCGCGCTGACCTGCGCGTCCTCCTCCACCGGTTCCTGCTTAAAGATCACTTTAAAGATGGGGAAGAACACCCAGAAGGAGATCGCAGCGTTGATGATCATCGTGATGACGTCCGCGAAGGTCTCGCCGCCCGCTCCCATCGTCGAGATAGCCCACGCGTAGATCGGGTCCTTGTAGAGCACCTGGAGGGCAGCGGCGGCGATCGTGATGACGACGTAGGCGATCGCGTACCAGAAGGCCGCCTTCCCCATCGACGAGTTGGACTTGAAGGTGACGTTACGCTGGGCGAAGAAGTTGATGACCTGGGCGATCAGCAGGGTGATCTCGACGGCGAGGAAGTACGCGAGGCCGCCTCCCCCGCCCACCGACATCGAGCCGGCCGGGTAGTCGAAGAGGAAGACCGTGTGCCCGTGGGAGACGCCGACGGGCAGGAACTGGAAGGCCGTGTCGACGAGGTGCGTGTGCGCGAATGCGGCCTTGAACGCCGGCATGAGGACCAGCTGCAGCACCGTGATGCCGTTGGAAAGGATGAAGAAGACGATGAACTGGGCGGCCGTGGTGTGCTTGTCTTCAAAGGCGGTCCACCAGCGCTTGAGAGCCTGCATGAGTTGTCCTTTACGTCAGTGTGTTGAACGAGGCCGGGGCCGCGTCATCGGGTCTGGTCGAGGTCGCGCTGGGTGGCCTTGTTGGCGCGGGCGTTGGAGATAAAGCCGAGGGCGGCGCGGGTAAGACCTCGCAGGGGGTGACCGTTGACGGCCAGGAGAATCGCATCCACCATGTCGGGGCTTGCCGCACCGTTGCTCATCTTCGCGATGGCACGGAAAGGCATGTTGAGGACGAAAAGGATATTGAGGTCCGGGGTTCCCTTCTCGTCCGCCTTCGCTTTGAGGGCGTGAAGCTTACGTCCAGCGACGCGGGCGAGCCAGGTCTTGGCGCGCGTCATCTCAGACAGCGGGTCAGCTGCCGACAGGTCGTCCGCGGGGTGAGCGGTCGGGATTGTCCGTCCCAGCAGGACGGCGAACTCGCCGTTGGTGACGTGCGCGACGTCGGCGCTCAGGTAGTGACCGAGGGCCGGGTCGATCGGCGAAGGTGTGGTCCCGTCGACCTCGAGGGTGGCACTCAGCGGCGTGTCGGAGACGTTGCGTCCCACGTGGATCGTCCAGGTTCCCGCCTCGGTCTCCCACGCACCGCGCGAGGTCTCCCAGTGACGGAACGTGTAGCGGTCGAAGGGAATCGTCACGCTCACTGATGCTCCGGCAGCCACCTCGACCTTGGCGAAGCCCTTGAGCTCGCGGGCGGGACCGAATACGCCGCCGGGTGCACTCACGTAGAGCTGGACGACCTCGGCACCGTCGCGCGCAGAGGTGTTGGTAACCGTGAGGGTCGCCCCTTCCTCGTCGACCCTGAGGTCGGAGTATTCGAAGCTTGAGTAGGACAGGCCGAATCCGAAGGGGAAGGCCACGTCCACACCCGCGCTCACGAAGTAGCGGTAGCCGACGAAGGGGCCCTCGCGGTAGTAGGACAGCGGGCCGGTCGCCGGGTACCAGGCGGAGGTCGGGTGGTCCTCGTAGGAGCGCGCGTAGGTTTCGGCCAGGCGACCCGAGGGGTTGACGGCGCCGCTCAGAACGTCAAGCATAGCCCCGGCTCCTCCCTGTCCGGTCAGGTAGCCGTTGATGAGGGCGGGCACGGACGATGCCCATGGCATCTCAACGCTGGCACCTCCGGTGAGCACGACAACGGTGCGGGGGTTGGCTGCGAGGACGGCCTCGATGAGCCGATCCTGGCCCTCGGGCAGGCGCATGTGGGGACGGTCCAGGCCCTCAGATTCGGCGAGTTCATCGAGGCCCACGTACAGCAGGGCGACGTTGGCACGCTCGGCGAGGGCCACGGCCTCGGCGATGAGAGCGTCGCTC
>CALBAF010000592.1 GCA_937926415.1 uncultured Actinomyces sp. | reverse complement strand
CGACGCCGTCCTGGTCTTACTCGGTCCTACTCAGCCCTGCTCGATCCTGCTCGTGCCCGCAGGCTGCGCTACTTGCCCGGCTTGGCGCCGGTGGGAGTGTCCGCGCCGAGGGCTGCGATGAAGGCCTCCTGAGGCACCTCGACCCGGCCGATGGCCTTCATGCGCTTCTTGCCCTCCTTCTGCTTCTCCAGCAGCTTGCGCTTACGGGTGATGTCACCGCCGTAGCACTTGGCGAGCATGTCCTTGCGTAGTGCCCGGATGGTCTCGCGGGCGATGACGCGGGTGCCAATGGCCGCCTGCACGGGGACCTCGAACTGCTGACGCGGGATGAGGTCCTTGAGACGCTTGGTCATCATGACGCCGTAGGAGTAGGCCGAGTCGCGGTGGACGATGGCGCTGAAGGCGTCCACCTTGTCCCCGTTGAGCAGGATGTCGACCTTGACCAGGTTGGCCTCCTGGGAGCCGTCCGCCTCGTAGTCCAGGGAGGCGTAGCCGCGGGTGCGCGACTTCAGGGCGTCGAAGAAGTCGAAGACGATCTCCGCCAGTGGCAGCACGTAGTGCATCTCCACGCGGGACTCGGAGAGGTAGTCCATACCCTGCATGGTGCCGCGACGCGACTGGCACAACTCCATGATCGCCCCAATATAGTCGCTGGGAGCAATAATCGTACATGCCACCATCGGTTCACGAATGGTAGCGACCTTACCCTCAGGGAATTCGCTCGGGTTCGTCACACGCTTTGCATTACCCGCTTCGTCTACCACATCGTAAATAACGTTAGGGGCGGTCGAAATCAGGTCGAGATTGAACTCGCGTTCCAGGCGCTCCCGCACGATCTCAAGGTGCAGCAGCCCCAAGAACCCGCAGCGGAACCCGAACCCCAGTGCCGCGGAGGTTTCCGGCTCATAGATGAGCGCAGCATCGTTAAGTTTGAGCTTATCGAGAGCATCACGCAGCGCCGGGTAGTCTGAGCCGTCGATGGGGAACAGCCCCGAGAACACCATCGGTTTAGGGTCCTCATAGCCGCCCAGCGACTCCTCCGCCGGTTTATGGGCACTTGTGACGGTATCACCCACGCGGGACTGGCGCACGTCCTTCACACCCGTGATAAGGTACCCCACCTCCCCCACGCTCAGGCCCTTCGAGGGGATGGGCTCAGGGGAAATGACGCCGATCTCCAATAGGTCATGTTCAGCACCAGTAGACATCATCTTGATTTTCTGGCGCGGCTCTAGTCTGCCGTCTACCACACGCACATAGGTGACCACACCGCGGTATGAATCGTACACGGAGTCGAAAATCATGGCGCGGGCGGGC
>CALBAF010000591.1 GCA_937926415.1 uncultured Actinomyces sp. | reverse complement strand
CCCTACGGCAACGTTGCGAACGCGGGTGTGCACGGCAAGCCGGTAGAGCTGCCGATTAACACCATGTGGATCTCGAACGTGAACATCAACATGGGTCTGGTGAACTGCAACACCGTGGGCAACCTGCTGAACATGGTGCGTTCGGGCCGCCTGAACGCAAAGGCAATGGCAACCCACTACTTCACCTTCGACCAGTTCGAGGAAGCATACGACCTGTTCGCAAACGCCGCCGAGCATAACGCGGTGAAGGTTGTGATCTCCCGCGAGCCGATTAAGCACTAGGGAGCCGGGTAAAACCCACATAAATACTAGGGGCCTCTGCGCTAACCCACGTGCAGAGGCCCCTAGTATATGCTCAACGCCCCCAGAAGGGAACCTATGGGCTACGAATAGCCTCAAGTATCCCGCCGGGGGCGCCGCGCGTTCACATAGTACTCAGTTTAGGGGTAGTTGCTGCTAAGGAGCTTACGCTGCAGCGCAACAATAGCCGGTGAAGGGGCATCAAATACCCCGTCTGCCGTCTGGCCAAGGTAAGACTGCAAGGCGCTGATCGTATTGGGGCCGATCAGACCGTCAGCGTTCACACCCAGCCACCGCTGCAGGTCTTTAATGGTGTCTGAGCCGGATGCGGCATCATCAGAAACCCACTGCCAGCCACCGGTCAAGCCCGGGTTCGCACTGGACTGGGAGGCAGGCTGGCTATCGATCCGCCCGTCAAGGGGAAGACCACCCACAACAGCGGAATTCGCGGCAGCTACACTGTTGAGATGCTTCTGCAGCTCAACCGTCGTTTCGGAGCCCCAGTACCCGTCCTCCGCCAGAGCGGTTGCCGCCGGGGCAGTCATCGCATGCGGCGGCGTGGTTGCTCTCTTGATTACGTCGGCGCTGGGCGTGCTTGCGCTTGGCGATGACGCCGCGGTGAGCCTCGGAGTTCGTGTGCGCCTCATTCGTGTGCTGGGGGTTGTAGCCGTCACTGCTCTGGCCGGGGGAGCGACCGCCTTGGGCGGTCCGCTGACATTTGTTGGCCTCGCAGTACCGCTGATGGTTCGACGCGTTGTCGGCGCTCGGCAGGGCGTGATCACCCTCTGGTCGATCGTCGTGGGTGCTGCGTGGGTGTGTGCCGCCGATGTTGTCTCGCGCCTCGTGCTGGCGCCTTCCGAGGTTCCCGTTGGCGTTATCGTCGCTTTGATCGGTGCGCCGTTCTTTATCATCGGGGCGCGCGGAAAGGGCATGTCATGAGGCTAGCTCCGTCGCGCTACACAATTGTCTCGCTGCGTCGCGTGTCGGTGCGCGTGCACCGGCGCAGCGCCGCCGTCGTACTCATCGGGTTTGTTCTTCTGTGTGCATTGGCGGTCTATTCGCTCACTCTCGGTGACTACGGGCTCAGCGCCGCCGATTCATTCCGTCGTCTCCTCGGAGACGGTGGGCCTCGGGATGACTTCTTGGGCGTCTACTTCGTCCAGTCCGTACGCCTGCCGCGTATGCTCGCGGCGGTGGCTGTTGGTGCGGCACTCGGAGTCGCGGGGCGCATCTTCCAGACGATCTCGGGCAATCCGCTCGGCAGCCCCGACATCGTGGGCCTGTCCACGGGGTGCGCGACCGGCGCCCTGATTGCCATCATTATTCTGGGCTCGAGCCCCGCCGTCACAGGAATCGGCGCCTTGCTGGGTGGACTCGCCTCGGGCGCGTTCATCCTCGCGTGCGCGGGAGGCATGCGAGTGACGGGAATCCGCGTCGTCCTCGTGGGAATCGGATGTTCGGCGGCCTTGCGGGCGGTCAATTCGCTGCTCATCGTCAAGGCGCCTCTGGAGGCGGCCCAGCGTGCGCAGCTGTGGAGCGCTGGCTCATTCTCGGGCGTCACCATCGCGCGTCTGACGCCTCTGCTGATCGTGATCGCCGGTGTCGTTGCGGTGTGTGCCGTCTATGCGGTTCCTCTCGGACTTGTTGCGATGGGCGATGACATCGCGACAGGGCTTGGCGTCAGAGTGCGTCAGACCCGCGTGCTCCTCATTGTCGTCGCCATTTTGCTTGTTGCCTCCGCGACTGCGGTCGCTGGGCCGGTCGCCTTTGTTGCTCTGGCGGCTCCGCACGTTGCGCATCGGCTGTGCGCGGCTGGGGGAGTTGGATTTACCTCTTCCGCCCTCGTTGGCGCTGTGCTCCTGCTGGTCTCTGATATCTGCGCTCAAAGGCTTGTGGCTCCCGCCGAGCTCCCAGTCGGCGTCGTGACCGGCGTCGTCGGAGGCGTGTACCTTCTGTGGTTGTTGATTCGTGAGGTGAGATCGTGACGAAGTCTGTCGTGAACCGGGGCCTGAGCGCCCGGGATATCGTCGTCGGCTATGGGAAGAACGCTCCGATTCTCGATGGCCTATCCCTGGACGTGCTCCCGGGGGAGTTGACCGTCATCATCGGTCCAAACGCGTGCGGAAAGTCGACTCTGTTGCGTTCGCTGGCCCGCGTGCTTGGTGTTCGCAGTGGTGTGGTTGAGTTGGATGGGCGAAGCGTGGCCGATATGAATCAGAAGGCCCTCGCGCGTCGACTCGGGTTACTTGCGCAGTCGTCGGTCGCTCCCGGCGACATGTTCGTCGAGGATTTGGTCGCCCGTGGCCGGTATCCCTATCAGTCCCTGGTTCGCCAGTGGAGTTCACGGGACGACGAGGCCGTGGCTCGCGCGATGGGAGACGCTGGGGTTCGCGACCTGGTGGGGCGTCGGGTCGGCGAGCTGTCGGGCGGCCAGCGCCAGCGCGTCTGGATCGCGATGTCGCTTGCTCAAGAGACGGACATTCTTCTCCTCGACGAGCCGACGACGTATCTCGACCTGAATCATCAGCTTGAGGTGCTGCGTCTGGCGGAGCGCCTCCATAAGGACGGCGTGACGGTCGTCGCCGTGCTGCACGACCTCCACCTTGCATTCCGCTACGCCACGCATCTCGTGTTTATGAAGGATGGGAAGGTTGTGGCCCAGGGCTCTCCTTGCGACGTCGTGACGCCTGATCTCATCCAACGTGTCTTCAGTGTGCCGTGCCAGATTATCGACGATCCCGAAACCGGAGCACCCCTGGTTATTCCCAGACGATGAGTTCGGGTTGTGATCCCCAAAATCTCAAATGCTGACCAGCGGGTCATACAGGCCCATGATTGTCGGATAATACAGCTCACACGTGCTTGCTAGAAGCCTGATATTTCCAGGTAAAAACATGTTTTGACTGCATGTTCCGGGAATTTGCTTGTTGTTCGCAATTGCAGAATGGGCATCAGGCAATAGTATGGTTTCTATAGCAGGTGGTTACTCCGACACTGACATATCGGTTCCGGGCCTGATACTGCCGATTAGCTAACGAGATTTCTTCGACATAGAAAAGGATGCAGATGACGACACGGATGCGATCGCACGGCAGGGGACTGCGCATGCCTCTGCTGGCTCTGACCGCGTCTGCTTCCATCGTCGGTGGGGTGTTTATCGCTGCCCAGCCCGCATACAGTGCCAACGAAGTCGTCGGCGCGACCGGGCAGTGCGTGACCGCTGCTGATGAGGGTGCGTCCATCATTGTGTCTTCGGTCGTCCCTTCCGGGGCTCCGCTCCATGTGGAGGGGGCCGGCTGGGGTCCCAGCTCTGAGGCGTCTCGCGGTTTTGTTATCGTCACGCTCGATGATGGGCAGGAAGTCCGACCCGACGGTGTCACTCTTCCCGCTTGGGTCCCTGCGTCTGTCGTTCGCAATAAGGCTGCCTGGAGCGTCGCCGAAGTGTCGACCACCGGCTCTTTTAAGACCGACATTGAGCTGCCGTCGACCTGGACGGTCGGCTCGGAGCACTCGATCATGATTGGCGATGGCGTGACCGGCACTTACGTGCAGGTGTCCGTGACGGTCGCGGAGGCCGGTGAGCAGGCGCACGCGTGCTCGCTGACTCCGACCGACGATGCTTCGGTTGAGCCCACTGATGAGCCGTCGAATCAGCCTGCGGATGAGCCGTCGACGGAGCCTGATGGTCATGCAACTTCTGACGTGGCGACCGACGGGCCGACGGAGTCTCCCGTGGACAATGCGGCTGATAATGCCGCGAAGCCTGATGTCGACCTGACTGATGACGCTTCTCACGATGCGACAGGCGATGCGTCAGCCAGTGCCCCCTCGACCGTGGCTGCGTCGCCGTCCCCTCGTGTGACCCCCTCGGCTGATGCCTCGGATACTTCGCGCTCGTCAGCGACCCCGGAACCCTCTGCCTCGGCATCGTCTGCGCCTTCCTCTGGTGGCAACGGCTCTTCTACGAGTGTTAACGGCGGTGCGGATTCAAGTGCCGGCGCTCCCTCTCCCTCTCCTTCTACAGAGCAGGAGAGCGTGTCCGCTTCGCAGATCGGCCCCAAGGCTCATTCGGAACAGCAGGCCACGAACCAGGCTGTTCGTGAGCAGGAGTCTCGCCTTAATGGCTGGATCCTCGCTGGTGGCGGCCTCCTCGCCCTCCTCGGGGCGATCGTGACGGTCAGCATTGTTCGTCGTTCGCACGGGCTGTTGCGCTAAATCTCGCACACCTGCGGCGATGCGCTGAGAATATGCGCATTAACCGAATGGTGTGTCTTGGGATTTAGCATTCGTGCGTTACGCCTGTTACTCTTGATCCAGTACAACAGTTTCTGCGGATTAAGTCACTAAGGAGAACGGTATGCAGCACGGACGGCCATCGTCTGCCGTAGCCGCTCGGAGCTTCGCTGGTCGCAGTCGGGTCATGAGCCTGCTGATGGCGCTATTCCTCTTCGCGGGCATCGGCCTCGCGATCCCCGGTTTCGCCGCGCGCGCGGATGATGGAGTGCCGCACTACGCTCTTCGGGCAGGGGGCAAGCTCCAGGTCAATATCTTGAATAGCGCTGACTTTGCTGCTGAGTTTGCCGCAACCGGCCACTGGGGACTCATCCTTGATCATGGAGCAGTCACTCCGCTCGCAAGTCCGACTTTCAAGCGTGGTGGCGAGACGGTGACGCCCTCTGACCCGCGTCTATGGGACGTTGAGTCGTTGAAGGAGCCGTACATCTATGCAGCTGTGCCTGACGGCAAGAACAACGTTCAGGGCATTAAGTGGTTGCCGGGTGAGACCCACACAGTCACCGTCGTGCTGTACCGCAGTGATTCCTCTGGTCCTGAGCCCAACCCCATGTATGCCACGGTGAGCATCTACACGCCGTACACGGACAATATCGACGATCCGACGCCTGCTCCCACCGTGGACCCGACACCTGCTCCCACCGCTGACCCGACCGCTGCCCCCACCGACGATCCGACGGCTTCACCCGCTCGTACGGACGAGCCGACGGCTGCGCCGGCCCCCACGACGGCCCCTGAGCCCGCTCCGACGGCCGAG
>CALBAF010000590.1 GCA_937926415.1 uncultured Actinomyces sp. | reverse complement strand
GCCGCGAACGCCGCCTACTACGCCCGCATTGTGCGCGAACGCGCCATCATGCGCCGCCTCGTCACCGCGGGCACGCGCGTCGTCCAGCTCGGATACGCGGACGCCGGCGGCGACGTCGACGAGATCGTCGACCAGGCCCAGGCCGAGGTCTACGCCGTCTCCGACGGGCGCGAAACCACCGACTACGTGTCCATGACGCAGATGAGCTCCGACATCCTCAACGCGCTCGAAGACATCGAGAAGAACCAGGGCAAGCTCAACGGCGTGCCCACCGGCTTCACCGACCTCGACGAGCTCACCCAGGGCCTGCACGGCGGCCAGATGATCATCGTCGCCGCCCGACCCGCCATGGGTAAGTCCACGCTCGCCCTGGACTTCTGCCGCTCGGCGTCCATCAAGCACGGCATCACGTCGCTGATCTTCTCCCTGGAAATGAGCTCGCAGGAAATCGCGATGCGCATGCTCTCCGCCGAATCCGGCGTGCGCCTGTCCAAGATGCAGGCCGGCAAAATGAGCGACGTCGACTGGCGCAAGGTCGCCGAAACCACCTCGCGCATGAGCGAGGCACCCCTGTACGTCGACGACTCCGCGAACATCACCATCTCCGAGATCCGCTCCAAGTGCCGCCGCCTCAAGCAGCAGGAAAACCTGGGCCTCGTCGTCATCGACTACCTCCAGCTCATGACGAGCGGCCGCCAGGTCGAGTCGCGTCAGCAGGAAGTCTCCGCGATGTCGCGAAACCTCAAGCTCCTGGCCAAGGACCTCGACATTCCGGTCATCGCCGTCGCACAGCTGAACCGTAACTCGGAAGGGCGCACCGACCGCAAGCCCATGATGAGCGACCTGCGTGAGTCCGGCTCGCTCGAGCAGGACGCCGACATCATCATCCTGCTGCACCGCCCCGACTACTACGACAAGGAAGACCGCCCCGGCGAGGCCGACATCATCGTCGCCAAGCACCGCGCGGGCGCGACCGCGACCGTCACCGCACTCTTCCAGGGCGACATGGCGCGCTTCGTCAACTACACGGGACGCCCGGAGCCCGGCGGCGGAGAGTAAGGCTGGTTTGCCCGGCCGTGGGGGCCGGGCTGCTTTGCCTGCGGTCTCGCGTTGCTTGTGGCCCC
>CALBAF010000589.1 GCA_937926415.1 uncultured Actinomyces sp. | reverse complement strand
CAGCTTCGCGATCTCGCGGACCGCCTTGTTGTTGCGACGGTCGATAACGGGACGCGCGCGCCCCGTGGTGCCCTGGTGCATGCTGCCTCCGCTCGTCAATGCGCCCCGCGCCAGGATGGTTCCGCTGGCGTGGTCACATGTGTCTAATTCTGGCTCATTCGTGTGGATCATGCGCAGCCTCGGGGAGAAACGGTCAATTTCTCGAGACTGAACGATTGCTGTCCTGCGTGCAACGAGCGACGGTACCGTCGCGATGAGCGCGACGAATATCGCTGCAATGACGAGTCCACCAATCTCCACCCTCACAAACTACGGGCGTTTCGGGCGTGACGCTTTGTGCGATGGGCGCGTGTCGGGCTCTCAAACCTTTCGGTAAAAAGAGAAGTAACCACAGGTGTCACACCTGCAACATATGCACCAGTTGCACCACTGTGTCATGCCCTCGAACCCAGGATCGTCAGACCCCAGGAAGAGAACGAACGACGACGCTCAGTCGATCGCCGAACTCCCCCACCGACGTCGCACGAGGCCACCCTCGGGCAGGGACTCGGAATCGATGAAGAAAGCGATATGGTCGGCCCACTGGCCACCGATGTGCATGAAGCGGGGGCGCAGGCCCTCCTCGACGAGACCGAGGCCTCGGCACACGCCGAGGGAACGCTCGTTTTCGGGGCGCACACACACCTCGACCCGATGCAGCCCCAACTCGCCGACGACGAGGTCGAGGACGAGCGCCGCGACCAGGGACCCCAGGCCTCGGCCCGACCATTCGGAGACGATCCAGTAGCCGAGCATGCCCGTCGACATCGCACCCCAGTGCACGTTGGAGACGGAGAACTGGCCGACGAAGCGCCCGTCAATCTGGACGCCGAAGATCAGACCGGTGCCCTCGCGATGATCGCGGTCGGCGCGGCGCATGTACTGCGAGAAGGTCGGGATGTGTTCGAGCGTGTCCGGGGGCAGGGTGGCCTCCCAGGGGCGCAGCCAGTGCCCATCGGCGCGACGCACAGCATCCAGCGCGCGATGCTCCTCGCCGTGGACAGGACGTACAACGAGCTCACGCGGGCGCTCAGAGCCCTCAGGGCCGGGACGCAGGAAACCGCGGCCCACCGGATCGGCCACGC
>CALBAF010000588.1 GCA_937926415.1 uncultured Actinomyces sp. | reverse complement strand
ACTACATCACCCGCTGCCTCCTCGAAACCGGCGGATTCAGACCCCAACTACACCCTCAATTATGAAGAGCCCTATAACCAGACCCAAAAAGGCCGAGAATACCTGGCGAGCCTGGTCACTCCGCACTACAACGCGCAAGGAAAGATCGACGGATACTTCGTGGACTTCCCCGGATACGGGAGAAACGAAAAGCGCGTGTTCGTCCAGGACGTCATGGCGTATGGCGACACAGCCGGGAAATCACCCAAGGCGGATCTCGCTTCCATCTTCGAGAAAGCCTTCATTCAGTCCCACTCGGGAGGAACGAAGAACATGTTCCCCCACGGAGGAGCGTCAGCTAGCTTCGCAGCAATCACCATGCAGAAAGTCTCCGGCATACCGGGGGTTCCCGTGGTGAATGTTGGCATCAATCACGACCACATCAAAACTGCGACCATTGGCGCCATGTTGCTGGGGCAACCTGTTGTCGCCGAATCCAGTCCATTCGCTGGAGACGCGCAGGTCACCGCCGACGGTAGTCAACAGCAAATTACGATCGCTTCCAGCCACGTCTACACGGTGGCCGCAGCAGACGAGAAAGGCGTGACCCTCATCAACCCGTGGGGCCACAACAATCGCAGTGATGGCAGTAAGACCAGAACGGGAGCAACCTTCACGATGAGCTGGGAAGAGTTCTACGCCAACTATGGCGATGTCACCGTTGGGTTCATCCCATGAGTATAGAACCCTCGCGCACACGCACCCGCGCCATCGTCGTCGTGGCCGTCCTCGTCCTGGCCTTCGCCATCCCCTGGACCTACGCACACATCGCCTACGCCTGGCCCTGGAAAGAAAAATCCACAGGCGAAGCCTGCACCGGCAAGTACTACGTCACCCAATACGACAAGGAGCGAACCATTTCCCTGGGCACCCTTTCTGATGGACGTACGGTTTACATGGGCAGCACGGGAGAAGTTTCCATGGGACGCGAAATCGCCTCTTTCGGATTGTCCGTCAGTACCGACACTGATAGGTCCGACCCACTCGGCCGGGCAGATGGCCTCCATCGGGGCGACAGCACCACCATCGAGGGGGTCGGCACCTTCACTCTGAAGGAAGCCCACT
>CALBAF010000587.1 GCA_937926415.1 uncultured Actinomyces sp. | reverse complement strand
GAAACGGCGAAACAGTACAAGCGGGGGCACACCATTCCCATCGCCGACCTGGTCTCCTCGACCAGGCTCTACCTACTCCTACGTCGACTGGACAGCGCCGCTCCGACCAACGCGTAGGATGCCTATCCCTCCATGTTCGCTGCGGTCACCCCGTCCATCAGAGTTCCGTATACGGTGACGCAGTGCCCGAAGAACATGTCGTCGTCATCAAAGTAGGCGGAAAATGAACCGTCGGCGTCCATCGCGATGCTGCGCAGCTCGATCCGGCGAGCGAAGCTCTCTTCCGTAACCCCGGGGACCTCCTCGTCGGCGGACTCACGCCACTTGCACGCGAGTTCGGTGAGCTCACGTGCGGCGCTCGCGCGCATGTCGCGATCCCAGCGATCCTGCTCCGCCAGCATCTCTTTCATCGCCCGTCTGGCATCGGCCCAGGTGTCCTCGTCCGCCGCGTTAACCTCGAGCGACACGCAGATCTGCTCGCCGCGCCACAGGACCTCCCCTTCGAACATATCGAGGTCCTTGTCGAGAGTGAGCTCTCCGAGCACCGCGTCGGTCACCACGACCGGCCTGCGATATTCGGCCAGTACCTCTTCCGAGGCGGGGCACAGGGGATCCTCTTCCAGGACTTCAACGATCAGGAACTCGTTCTGCGAGGAGGCGGTCACACCCTCGGGGACCTCGTGCGGAATCATCTTGCGCGCCTTGAGGCGGTACACCGCTTCCCGACGGAAGCGATCGAGGATTCCTCCGGCATCATGTTCCTCGTCGCTGACGGGATAGACGATCCGGCCGTCACCCGTGTGCAGTGCGCCGGTCTGGCAGTCCACATAAGCAATGAAGTAGTGCGAGACGTCCCAGAATCCGTTCCTCTTGCCGGCCCCGCCACCGCCGGCGAGCAGGACGAGGATCTCCCGCACCTCTTCCTCAAAGGTGCGCTCCCATTCGGCCTGCATCATGTTGTTTTGCGAGCGCATGTATTCGAGCAGATCCACGTGTCATCCTCCTTGATCCAGGGCTGCCGCTTCGCTACGACGAACCCTACCCGGCACGAGGCGTGACGACCGACTTAGAGGCGAACGAGCCCCGGCCTCATCCCCTGGAAAACGCGACAGCGTTCACTTCGCGAGCTCTTCAAACACGTCCGCGTAGGCATCCATGAAGTCAACAGCGACATCGACAGCACTCTCAGACTGCTGTGCCGGTTGAATGACCACCCACGGCCTGTTGTTCTTGAGGATCGTGACAGGCTTCCCCGTCCTGTTCACCTCTGCCGTCACCCGCGAAAAGTTGTTCTTGGCCTCGGCGAGCCCCATAGTCAGTGTCGACATTCTATTCCTTTCAACCTTAGCTATAATTATGGCTAGAATCTAGGCGCAGATCAAGGCCGACGCCGCAGCCGTCTATGCGCGCTGGGGAATTAGCCTCTCGGACGCGATCAACATCTTCCTCGCGAAGTCGATTGAGGTTGGCGGCC
>CALBAF010000586.1 GCA_937926415.1 uncultured Actinomyces sp. | reverse complement strand
GAGGAGACGCTCGCCCAGCTGATCCAGCGTTTCCGCGACGAGCGCGACTCGTGCCTCGTCGGCACCATGTCCCTGTGGCAGGGCGTCGACGTCGCGGGGGACGCGTGCCGTCTCGTCGTCATCGACAAGATCCCGTTCCCACGCCCGGATGATCCCGTGTCGCGCGCCCGCTCGATGGATGTCGAACGGCGGGGAGGCAACGGCTTCATGTCCGTCTCCCTCACGCACGCCGCCCTCATGATGGCCCAGGGCGTGGGACGTCTCCTGCGCTCGACGGATGACCGAGGAGTTGTCGCGATCCTCGATCCGCGCGTGGTGACCAAGCGCTACGGCGGCTTCATCATGCGCTCCCTGCCTGCCATGTGGCCGACGACGGATCCCGCGGTCGTGAGAGGTGCGCTGCGACGCCTCGCCAAGGACTGCGACGACTAGGGCCGAGGGCTTCCTGAGCGCGGAAAACGTCGCGCAGATAACGGGCGAGCAGGGGTGTCTATCTGAGACAATAGAGGTGCCCGCAGACTCTAGGAGACACTCGTGGAAAACCAAGCGCAGACCCTGTACCCGTCTAAGTCCTCCGGACGTCCGTCCAAGATCGCCATCATCGGTGCTGGTGCCGTTGGTACGGCCGTCGCTTACGCCTGTGCGATGCGCGGCGATGCCCGCTCGATCGTCCTTCAGGACATCAACAAGGCCAAGGTGGAGGCCGAGGCCCTCGACATGGCTCACGGCATCCAGTTCACGCCCGCCGGCTCGATCGAGGGCTCGGATGACGTTGAGATCGTTCGTGGTTCCGACCTGATCATCGTCACGGCTGGCGCGAAGCAGCAGCCCGGGCAGTCCCGCCTGGAGCTGGCCGGCTCGACCGTCAACCTCATGAAGAAGATCGTGCCGAACCTGCAGAACGTCGCCCCCGACGCTCACTTCATGTTCATCACGAACCCGGTGGACGTCGTCACCTACGCCGCCCTGAAGATCACGGGCCTGCCCCGTAACCAGGTCTTCGGCTCGGGCACGGTGCTCGACACCTCTCGTCTGCGCTACCTGGTCTCGCGCGAGACCGGCGTGGCCACGCAGAACATCCACGCCTACGTGGCCGGCGAGCACGGCGACTCCGAGGTCGCCCTGTGGTCCAGCGCCGAGATCGGCAACGTTCCGCTCTCCCAGTGGGGCCCGACCCTGTCCGGCGGCATCTTCGACTCCGCTCTGCGCAACTCCATCGCGCAGGAGGTTGTCCAGTCCGCCTACAAGATCATCGAGGGCAAGGGCGCGACGAACTACGCGATCGGCCTGGCCGCCTCGAAGATCGCCGGCGCGGTCCTGCGCGACGAGCAGCGCGTCCTGACCATCTCGACCCTGCTCGAGGACTGGGAAGGCATCTCGGACGTCGTCATGGCCGCCCCGACCATCGTGGGCCGTGACGGCGCCGGACGCGTTCTGCG
>CALBAF010000585.1 GCA_937926415.1 uncultured Actinomyces sp. | reverse complement strand
TGAGGCGGTTGGCCGGGCGGCCGCGGCCGCCGCCGTCACCAGGTTCGAGTTCTCGCACAAGTCCAGCACCCACCAGGTCGTCCACGAGGCGCGAGATAGTCGCACGCGTCATTCCGGTGCGCTGCGAGAGACCTGCGCGCGTGATCTCGCCCGGCGAGGCGAGGATGTTGCGCAGCACCGTCGACATGTTGGATGCGCGCACATTTTCCGACTTCACGCCGCGGTTCTGAGCGCCCATCCCCCGCTCCGAGGGGCGCGGCGAAGCGACCGGGCCGCGACTGATGCGGCCGGCGTCGTTGGCGCTGTCGGAACGGGTCAGCATGGACCCAGGCTACCGTGTCGGGGTAGCGGTTCCGCGAGTTTGCGGCATCCGCAGATACCAACTGTTACAAACGTCGTCAATCCAAAGCATTTTCAGTCGGTCTCTCGGGCTGCATGTTACAAACGTCGTCATTCCAACGCCAAAAACGCCGAAATGAGCCACTTTTCACCCTAGATTGACGACGTTTGTAACAACGACCAAGAAAGACGTGCTGAAATCTCTCCAGATTGACGACGTTTGTAACAAGCACGCAGCGCAGCACCTCAACAAACGCCCTTCACAATCAGGTTTCCCCAGGATGCATCGGTTCTTCGAGTTTTCCACAGGCAATCGCACACTACTTGCACCAGTTGATATGAAATAAGACAGTCAGATCATCACGTGAAATCCAACTGTGGGAGCACATCATGACCGGCAACGAACGACCGTCACTTCGGGCCATCCGAGAATGTCTCATCACCCCAAGGGAGGACCCAAATCGGATGCGCATCAGCCGGGCAGTCCACAAGGGAATGCTCATGAGGATCGCACGAGGGATCTACCTCCCCGCTTCGACTCTTGAAGGCCACCCCCTCTGGCTCCAAAAAACGATCATTCGCGGGTCACGCATCTGTGCCCTGACCATGCGAAGGCGCGATTACGTTCTGGCTGGCGAATGTGCGGGATGGATCCTAGGCCTTCCTATCAATACCGACAGGGGGCCGATTACAGCCTATTCGCCGAACAACCGCGGAGAACGGAAACTCTCTTTCGATGCGGTTCACATCGGCTCCAAGCTGATCATGCCGGCGGGACAAGCCTCCATCATCCGAACATCTCTCCCCGCACACCAGATTGCAGACGGCTTCGCTATCCCTTTTGCTCCGCGCATCCTGGTCGACTGCGCGCGGCTCACTGCAGAGGAGCAGGCCTTCACGCTGACGTGCGCTGGCATGGCTCGCTTGGCGACCTACTCACGCTTCGACCAGCTCGCTTCTCGAGAACGAGCCGAACAGGCGCGCCATGATCTTCTCCAAGAACTCGCTTCACTCCCCCGCTCGAGCCGCGGTAGGCGTCAGGCTCGATGGGTTATTTCCCACGCAGATGCCGGATGTGAGTCCCCTGGGGAATCTCGAGTTCTCCACGCGTTGGTCCTGGCCGGAATTAAGGGAATCACCACTCAGGAGGAAGTCCGCTGCAACGGGCACAGCTTCTTTATCGACATCGCAATCCCCGGTCTGAAAATCGCCATCGAGTTCGATGGACGCATCA
>CALBAF010000584.1 GCA_937926415.1 uncultured Actinomyces sp. | reverse complement strand
AACATTAAACCTGAACTCCACCACATTACGGACATGACTAACGTTTACTAACAGGTTTGGACTCGTCTAGAGTTGCGCAACATTTGACAAGGTGTGCTATGATCGCGTTTAGCTCCTTAAAAGCGTCACGCGAGCTTCTAGGGAGGGGATAACCCCGAGGGTGGATTAATCTCCACGGTGTAGCACACCGAACGGCCAGCAGCCGGTAGATCCTCCGACGAAGTGAATCCGCGTAATGCCCCGGAACGGCAGACCGGGCAGCGGAAGGGAATGGGTAGGGAGTCAGCGCTCCCGTAAAGCAATGGCGGGTACGCCCGCTAGCGAGTTGCGCACGGCACTTCAGGCCGCCCAAATAACAAGCCGGGAAAATCCCTCCGGATACTTCGTCATAGGAGTTTTCCATGGGAACGTATTCCCCTCAGTCCGAAAGGATACATTACCTCACTCTGCAAGAGGCCGTAGCCGAAGGCTTTGGCGCATATTCGACTTTGCGGTTGTGGATTGCTCAGGGCAAGTTGCCTGCGTATAAAACCGGAAAGCGCGTGAAAGTACTGCGCGAGGATCTCGAAGCGCTTGCTGTGCCAGTTCATGCTGATCCGGTTGAGTCGCATATCAATGCGCTTGTTGATGCCGCGCCTCGCCTGAGCGATGATCAGATTGCACGCCTCCGCCTCGCTCTTGGAGGTGTGCTATGAGCGACACAAACGAAAGCCCCCGCATCCAGGGGGACACGGGGGCCGTCGAGTTCAACGTCCATCCTACCATCGAAGACGACGCCATCGAAAGCCTGATGCACCTCATCGACAAGGGCGCGTTGATCACCCCGAGCGACTTCTACTCCCTCGTCTCGGAGACGGTGATCCGCTGGGCGAACGCCGAGGGTCTGACGGGGCGCAACCGTGGCCGTCGCATGGATCGCAAGGCGTTTGATTTGATCCGTAACTTCCTCGCGATCATCAAGGCGAACAAGGGTAGCTGCGTCGTCAGGAGCGCGCCGGAGAACCTGCCACCGTTCATGCTCGCGCAGTTCATCGCCTCCGAGCATCGCGTGGTGCTCGTCGGTGAAGAGACAGATGAGGTCTCGAAGATGCCCCTCATGCGGTACCACTCTTCAGGCCGCTTCGAGGGCACGTATCGCGAGATCACTGAGCGCGAGGGGGTGCGCAACCTTCTGAGTTCGTACACGAAAACCGCGAACACGTATCTCGTGAACGAGGTCTACGCGCAGCTGCGTTCGCTCGCGCCGATGGTCGCCGAGTGCACGGAGCCGCACCTCGTCCCGGTGGGTAACGGCATCTACAACGTTGAGACTCGCACGCTCGAAGCGTTCTCGCCAGATCGCGTGTACTTGACCAAGTGCATGACCGCCTACAACCCGAATGCTGTCTCCCCGATCCGCACGTTGAAGGACGGCTCGCCCTGGGAGTTCAACTCGTGGTTGGCGGACCTCTTCACGGGCGATATGGAACGGGTCGCGCTCGTCTGGCAGACGATCACAGCTGCCCTTCGGGTTCATAAAAAATACGACAAGGCGGTCTGCTTCTACTCGTCTAAGGGTGAGGGCGGCAAGGGCACACTGCTCGTGCTCTTGAAGGAGCTCGTAGGTGCTGGTAACTGGGCCTCTGTGCCCCTCAAGAAGTTCTCTGACCGGTTCGGCACGGAGCCGCTCTTCGGTAAGTCTGCGGTGTTTACTGATGAGAACTCGGTGAGCGTTTTCACTGAGACAGCGAGCGACTTGAAGCAGTACATCACCCACGAGGTCATCACGATCGACCGGAAGAACCAGCGTGCCGTCCAGTGGCGACCTCGCGGAATCATGGTCCAGTGCCTCAACGACCTGCCCGAGTTCGCCGACAAAACTGACTCGTTGTGGCGACGGTTCGCGTTCCTGCCGTTCGACAAGTGCTTCACGGGAGCTCGGGACTCGTCCATTAAAGACAAGTTCATGCGTGATCCTGAGGTCCTGGAATACGTCCTCAAAGTCGCCCTGGAGCAGCCCGACTTCGACGACTTCATCGTCGGAACGAAGGCCGTCGAGCTCGGTGAAGACGTCAAGCTCAACAACGATCCTGTGCGTGCTTGGTGGAGCGAGAACTCGCACCGACTGGTGTCCAATGTTCTACCTGTCGAGTTCTTGTTCGCGACGTTCGTCGCTTGGTTCAAGCAGACGAATCCCTCGGGTCATGTGATCTCCCACCGCAAGTTCCGAGATCGTCTGAAGGTCATCCTCGACGGCGAGAGCACACCCCACTTCAGACTCATGGGACGCGACGAGAACCCCGTCATGTGGGGTCAGTACTGGGACGATGAACCGCTCGCCAAAGAGTACGGCTACGACTTGGGAATCGAGTGGGGGGATACGTCCACTGGGCACCCGCGCTTCTTTGAGAACCGCCCTCGGGGTCGTGGCCTCGTTCAACACCATCTAGCCCTCACGCCGGGTTGGCACCGGCATTTATACGAAAGAGAAAGGAAAACTCATGAGCAAAAAAGCAACCCTCGAACTTCCGGAAACATCACAGGAACTTCGCAAGTATCTCGACAAGAGGAACTCTGAAGCTCGCGCTGCTCGAAGGGCACTGAAGGTGGCTGAAGAGAGGGAACTCGTGTCCGCAAAAACGGACCTCGGTGAAGCTGTTGCCGGTGCTCTTTTTGCGGACAATACAGACGCGATTTTGGCTCTTGTTCAGGTCGTGAACAAGCCTGAAATTGCGGATGCTTTGCGTCGTGTTCTCGGTGTGAATAACACCGATGCCTCGGAGGAGCCGGAGGAAGACCCCCAGTGGGGGTCTGACGAAGGCGACGACCAGCCGGGCAGTCACGATGCGTACGCATCGTTCTGACCGGTGTTGGGGACAGAGGGAAGAACCGAGCGAGCGCAGGTTCGACCTCAGTCCCCGCCCTCGGAGAGCGCCATGACGTTTGGAGCGTTAGCGAAAAACGTCTTATGGCGTAAGACGTACGTCTCTCAGGGCAGCGAAGCAGGGCCCCGGAGAGACGGACGGCTTACCCGGTGACGGGGTTGTTGGGGCAGGCGGAGCCAGGGACCCAAACAAGCACGGCACCGATCCCGGGAGGGGCGTCGTGGGCAGGCGAGCAACGCGAGCCAGGGCCCCACGACGGCCTGGACGGGGCCCATCGAGAACGACAGACGAACGAAGTAAGGAAGGAGAGAACGATGGCATTGTCAGCGCCAGCAGCAGGACGCGCGTCCTGTCACATCTCGCATACGAAGTCCATCGCCGGTCGACGAGGGACGCTTGACGAGATGATGCGCGAGATCGTCCCCGGGGCGGTCGAGCGATACGCGAAGAAGAACCCGAACATCATGGTCGCGGAGGAGGCCGATAATGAGTCTTATGTGAATGACGGCGAGGGCGGTTTCCGCCTCTGTGAGGACATTCGCGAGGTCATGGAATACGGCGACGCTCGCGCCGCGAGGTTGTCGCGCAAGATCACGAAAGATAAGAAGAACAAGCGCGGCGAGATGGTGGGCGGAACGGTCACGACGACGACGTTCCTCGTGCATCTGCCGCGCACGATGTGCGTCGAGCAGCCCGACTTCTATCCGGCGATCAATCCACGCACCGGCAAACGCCGCATCGATCCCGAGACGGGCGAGCCCGCGAGCCGCTCACGGTGGGTCGCACGTGATAGGGATGAGGCGGATGAGTACTTCTCGGCAGTCCTTGAGTACCTGGGTGCGAACGTCGTTCCCGGAGGCATGGACGGCATCCTCGGGATCTCTCTCCAGTACAGCGAGAACACCCCTCACATGCACGTTCTCGCGGACACCTTCGGGGATGATCCGAAGCACCCCGGCAGCCTCCGCCAGGACTGGTCGCGCGCCTACTCCGAGCACCGCGACGTGCGCGACGAGGACGGGCGTCGAGTGCCCGGGTGGGAGAAGATTCGCGACCTTCATGTGGGCCTGCGTGAGCACCTGATCGCCAAGGGCTTCGACATCGAGCGCGAGTCGTCGGAGCGTTCCACGGAGAGTCTCGCGAAGGCCGAGTATGTTGCCTCGATGCAGGCCCTCGAAACCGCAGAAGAGACCCTCGCAAGGGTTGCCAAGTTGGAGCCAGAGGCGCGCGCGGAGGCTGAGCGCCTCGTTAAAGCAGCACGGCAGCGTTCCAGTGAGATCATCTCGGACGCCCAGACCGAGAGCGCCGACATCCTCGACGAGGCCGAGCGCGACGCCCAGACCGTCCGCTCCTCGGCGCGCGAGGC
>CALBAF010000583.1 GCA_937926415.1 uncultured Actinomyces sp. | reverse complement strand
GAACGCAGCTCTGCGGCGATACGAGTGCGCTCCTTTGTACGTCGGAGCGCGGAGCCGCCGGGAATGGACATGTGACCGACGACCGCGATCCCACCGCGCACGTCCTCGGGCGCCAATGCGCGCCACGTGGAATCCTCACCGATAACGGATACTTCCACACGGCCCGAGGCGCTGGTGGCCTTCGCGCCGACGACGCACAGGCGTGTCTTGCGGCCACGAGTCAGTGCAAGGACGTCGCCGGGGCGCACACCGGACAAAATGCGACGCGATTCATCTCGTGCCTCGCGCTTGCGCGCACGCGCACCGGACTTTTCCGCCTGACCCAACTGGTCGCGCAGCGTCAGGTACTCACGCACGTCACCGTGCGAACAGGACAGATCCTCGACCGTCGCGTCCCGCTGAGCCTCCAGGTCCCCCAGCCGCGAGGCCAGCGTCACCACGGCCGAGTCGGCCTGGTACTGCGCGAAGGAGGACTCCAGAACCTTGCGCGTCTGCGCGCGCGTTGAGCGAGCGAGCAGATTGACGACCATGTTGTACGTCGGAGTGAACGCGGAAATCAGGGGGTAGGTGCGCTTCGAGGCCAGAGCGGCCACCTCTTCGGGTGCCACTCCCCCGCGGTGCGACACAACGGCGTGCCCTTCGGTGTCGATGCCGCGGCGCCCCGCGCGCCCCGATAGCTGCGTGTACTCGCCGGCGGACAGCGAGACATGCGCCGAACCGTTCCACTTCGTCAGCGACTCGATGACGACCGTGCGCGCGGGCATATTGATGCCGAGCGCGAGGGTCTCGGTCGCGTACACCATCTTGACGAGTCCGCGTGAAAACAGGTGCTCGACACTCTCCTTCATGAGGGGCAGCATGCCCGCATGGTGGGCAGCGATGCCGCGCATGAGGCCGCGCTTCCATGCCTCGGCACCCAGCACGATCGCGTCCTCAGGGGGAAGAAGTGCGATGACCTCGTCCACGTAGCTCTCGATCTCGGCGGCCTCCGAGCGCGTCGTCAGCGTGATGCGGGTGGACAGAACCTGGCGTACGGCATCCTCGCATCCGGCGCGCGAGAAGATGAAAGTAATCGCGGGGAGCAGCCGCCCGCGATCGAGCGAAATCAGGGTCGAAGGGCGCGACTCGCGACGCACCCGCACCTCGCGGTTCCACGAGCGCGAGCCGCGGCCACCGCGCATGCCGGAGTCGCGCGTCGCCGCCACGAGCTCAGGATTGAGCTTGCCCTTGCCGGTCGGTGCGTACAGGTCGAAGATGTCCTCGCCGACGATCATGTGCTGGTACAGCGGCACGGGACGCTTTTCGGAGACGATGATCTCGCAGGTCGATCGCACTTCCCGAATCCACGCGCCAAACTCCTCGGCGTTGGAGACCGTGGCGGACAGCGCGATGATCGCGACGTGCGCGGGCAGGTGAATGATCACTTCCTCCCACACAGGGCCACGCATTTTGTCTGCCAGGTAGTGGACCTCGTCGAGAATGACGACCCCGAGGTCATTGAGAGGTGCTCCGGCGTAGATCATGTTGCGCAAGACCTCCGTCGTCATCACGACGACCGGAGCGCCGGAGTTGACGGACGTGTCACCGGTCGCCAGGCCGACGTTGTCCGCGCCGTACAGGTCGCACAGCTCCAGGTACTTCTGGTTGGACAGCGCCTTGATCGGCGTCGTGTAGAACGCGCGCATGCCCTGCTTGAGCGCGACGTATGCGCCGAACTGGCCGACGATCGTCTTCCCGGCGCCGGTGGGCGCGGCGACGAGCACGGAGCTGCCAGCCTCGACGGCATCGAGAGCCTGGATCTGGAACGGGTCCGGGGTGAAGCTCAGCGTGGACACCCAGCGTGCGCGCAGGGACGAGGCGGCCTCAGCCTCGGCCTTGTACGCGGCGTAGCGCTGGGCTGCACTACCCACGCCGAGGCCGACTTCCTCCTCACGCTGGGTGATGTGCTCGGTGTCCCGACTGCGGTGTTGACGTCGTTTGGGGCTCACGATGCATCCTCTCGGGTCCAGATCGACAAAACTGAACGCGCACGGCGTGCTGCTTCGTCGCGCATATCCGGCGTTACTGCGCGCAGGTGTGGGGCGACGTCAATGAGGAGGCTCAGGCCCCACTCTTCGTTCCAGACGGGCAGGGTGATGCGTGCCCCCCCGCCGTCCAATTCGGCGACGATGCTTCCCTCATACTCGTCCGCGATCCACCGTGCGTCGCGATCGACGTCGAGCGTCCAGGTCGGCGCGTCGTTGCGCACACGGCGCGGTTCCTCAACGCGTGGCCCCTCGCCGCGCACGTCGCTGATGGATACGACCGCGAAGCTGCGGGGCGCGCCGGCACTCGTACACCAACCGCGCAGGAGCCAGCCGGTCGCGGTGGCCTCGAGGGACCACGGATCGACGACTCGGCGCGTCGAAGCGCCAGATGAAGACACGTAGGTGAAAGAGACACGTTCTTCGCGCAGGAGGGCATCGCGCAGAGTCTCAAGGCTTGCGCTCGACGAGGCCGGGGAAGGTAGCGCTTCCACGTGCGCGTCGGCGTCGGCCTCTTTCAGGCCACCGAGTGCGCAGACGACGAGGGCTGCGTGCGGAACATGAGCGGACAGCTCCTTGCCGAGCAGCGGAGTTATCGCAGACAGGCCAATGAGAAGAGCCTGCGCCTCAAGCGCTGATAGACGCAGCGGTGCCGAGGCGCCCAGCGTCGAGCGAAGCGACACGCGCTGTTCTTGCTCGTAAAGCTCCCAGTCGACCTCGAAAGAGGCGCCGGGTAGTGAATCTCCGACGGACGCGAGATACTCGACGTCGCGGCGCACCTGTCGGCGAGTGCGATGGAAATGCGCGGCGATCTCGTCGACGGTCGCGCCGGGATGATCACTCATCCACGCCACCATCGAGGCAAGCCGGACAACGGCCAGCTGAACGTTCTCAGGCATCGGCTTCACCCCACGTAGCTGCCGCGCGCAGGCGCGTCAGCATTGCCTCACGCAGCAGCTCGGGTGATACAACGACCACGTCGGCAGCCAGGGGCAGGAGACGGCCGATCCACGTTCCTACTTCTGCGCCTTCGAGCGCGATATGCTCCCAGCCTTGCCGAGGCGAACCGTGCCCCTCAGACGATGCCCCGGCCTCGTAACCGTGGAGAAGCGTCCGCGCGGTCGACCCTTCGCGCACGTTGACGATGGGTGAGACGAACGATGACACGCGCGGAAACTCAGCACCCTCGGGGGCAAGGGAAGCGTCGCCCGGCTCTCCCAGAAAGGAAATCTGCGAGCGTATGCGCGACACACGGAAAGTGCGTTCGCCCCCTCGGTCGAGATCCCAGCCCCACAGGTACAGGGCGCGCCCCTGCACCGACAGAGCCCACGGCTCAACGGAACGCTCCGTCAGTCCGCGCGAGCCCGGGTATTCAAAACTCACCACGCGCCGCTCGCGAATGGCCTGCGACAACACGGTGGCTGCCCCAACGCCGGTGAGCCCGAGACGGATCGTGGGTGCAGAAATGTCGTCGGAGGAAGCAGCCGCGGCCTTCGCGTCGATGGCGTCGGCGAAAAACTCGGTGCTATCCCACGCGCGTGCAGCTAGCGACATCAGTGCACGGTCAGCGCTCGTCACCTCAATGCCGGGCGCAAAAGAATCCCACGCGATGCTGTAGCGCTCCCCCGCATGAATCGTCATGTGAGCACCCGCATCACGAAGCGCGTCTTTATCGCGCTGAAACTGCGTTTCAAAGGCATCGTCTGCGAGCCCCTGATATCCGGGAAGCGCACGCAGTTGCGCCTTCGTGCGCCCGGGACGCGCGCCCAGGAGCTCCACAAAAAGCTCAAGGACGCGCACGTTAGCGTTGACGGCGGTACTCACCCGCCTACCCTACGTGAAACGCGCGCGTCCCGAGCATACGGCGCACCGTTTAGGACTGAGGCGACGCGCTGTCGTTGGCGCTCACGTAGTCGTTGCTCATGATGGCGTTCGGATTGAGCTCTCCTTCAAGGACACCGATCGAGTTCAGAAACGACACCATCGAGGACCAGGTGGCGAGATCCTGTACACCGTCAGCGTGCGCGTCATCCCCGAGCCACAGAGGAACGGTCGCTGCGAGCACGGCGTTCGCTGCGGCCAGCGAGGTCTCGTCACTGAGCGTCGTGTCCCACTTCGCCGTCACGTCAATCGCGACCTGGGGATCAGCAGCGATCGCGTTCATGGCCTGCGTCGTTGCGGACACGACAGCTCGGGCCTGATCGGGGTGAGCCTGCGCCCACTCCCGCGTCGTGATGATCGAAGCGGCTACGAGCGGCGTGGAGGCACCGTCCAAGGGGATCTCGCGAATGTCAATACCCGCCAGGCGCATCTGCACAGCGTCGTTGTTGGTGAAACCAACGACCGCATCCACCTGTCCGGCGGCGAGGGCCGCCTGCTGCGTGTAGCCGATCGACGAAATAGTCACGTCGGAGGTCTGCAGGCCTCCGGCCTTGATGGCGGCGAGGGTTGCGTAGTAGCTCGAACCATACTCACCGGGGATGCCGATGTTCTTCCCGGCGAGGTCAGCAAGGCTCGTGATCGAGGAGGAGGCCGGGACGATGACGCTCCCCGGGTAGGTCGCGTAATACTGGCCAATCGACACGAGGTCCATGCCCTGAGAGGCGGCAACTGCTGCCTCGTCGCCGGAGGCAATGACCACGTTCTCCTGTCCGGCGAGAAGCGCCGTAAACAGGCCTTCATCTGAGCCATGATGGCGGATAGTGGCGGTCACACCGGCATCGTTATACAGCCCCTGAGAATCAGCGACGTAGACGGGGGCAAACTGTATGTTCGGGATGTAGGTCAGGCCGATCGTCACGTCCGAGGTGCCCTGCGAGGACGTGCCCGACTGTGTTGCACCGGGACCGACCGTGCAAGCGCCCAGTGCCAGCGATGCGCTGGCGCCAATAACGGTCGCGCGAACGATAGTGGAAAGCTTCAAGGGATGTCTCCTTCACTGCGTGATGGCGTAGCGCTTCGACCGCTCGATTCGATACACGATGACATACAGGATCGTTGCCATGATGCACAGGATCGTGATGATGACGAACATGCCGGCGGTGTCCACGTTGCTTCTCATTTGAGTGAGTACCTGCCCGAGCCCGGACCCTCCCATGACCATCTCCCCCACGACTGCACCCGTGACAGACAGAGCAAACCCATTGCGCAGGCCGCCGAGGATGGCGGGTGCCGCAAGAGGCAACTCCATGTGTACGGCCATCGTCCACCCCGTCGCGCCGTCGAGTGCGGCGGCTTCCAGCAACTCATGATCGATGTGACGCAAACCGACGACAGTGGACACAAGGATCGGGAAGAACACCATCAGTGCGCACAGCACGATGACCGGTGTGATGCCGTACCCGACCCACAGCACGAGAATGGGGGCGATTGCGATGGCGGGCAACGCTTGGGTTGCTCCAAGGAAGGGTTCCACCGCGGCGGCCAACAGCCGCCAGCGGTAGATCGCATACGCTAACGGCAGCGCAACGACCGTTCCGAGCGCGCACCCTGCGATAGCCTCGCCCCCCGTCACCGCGATCTGGCCCCAGGTGGTGGGGCGCTGGAGCAGCGCCATACCTTTTCGGGCAACAGCGAGCGGATCGGGTAGACGCCAGGCTTCGATGCCGGTCAGCGAGGTCGTCAGCCACCAACCCGCCAGCACAAGGGCGAGAAAAATGATCGGCGCCGCGACGGTGAGCGCACCGCGAGGCTTGTTCCGAATTGCCACGACTTACTTTCCGACACCGGGGGTACGCGCAGCACAGCAGACGCACGGATGCGCCTCATGCACTCCTCCCATCCGGACTTTAACCGTCGGTGCCGGAATTTCACCGGCTCAACCACCCTCGTTCTGTGAGGGCGGGTCGCGGACTATCACCGCCGGTTCGGACTTTCACCGACCCCGGAGTACTCGTGAGCCATTGTGCCATCGACGGGCGCGCAGTGCGAGGCGTATCCGCCATAAAAGAAAGTCGGCGGCCGACGAGGGAACGGGTCCCCGTCGGCCGCCAACGGAATGAGGTCAGTGTGAGTGCGAGTGGGCGTTGGCGAGCTCGCGCAGCGCCTCCACCTCGCGGTGGGCATCTTCAGCGCGGAACACAGCCGATCCAGCGACGAAATTATCGGCCCCAGCCTCGGCCGCACGCTCGATCGTTGCGCGGGAAATGCCGCCGTCGACCTGGATCGACACCTGCAGTCCGGCAGCGTTGATCGCGGCGCGCGTGCGCTCGATCTTGGGAATCATCTGCTCGATAAAGGACTGACCGCCGAAGCCGGGTTCGACCGTCATGATGAGGATCATGTCGAACTCGTTGAGGATGTCCACGAAAGGCGCGATATCCGTCGCGGGCTTGAGCGCGAGGCCAGCACGCGCGCCGATGCGATGCAGCTCGCGCGCCAGTCGCAGCGGAGCGGCTGCGGCCTCGGCGTGGGAGGTGACGGACTCGCATCCGACCTCTGCGTACTGAGGCGCCCAGCGGTCCGGGTCCTCGATCATCAGGTGCGCGTCGACCGGCAGGATGCCGGACTTGACGACGGCCTCCGCAACGGGCAAACCCCACGAGAGGTTCGGGACGAAATGGTTGTCCATGACGTCGACGTGAGCGATGTCTGCTCCCGCGATCTTGGTGAGCTCACCGCGTAGGTCGGCGATGTCGCAGTTGAGAATCGACGGGCTAATTGTGGCGTTCATAACGCATATGCTAGCGCTTGCGCAGGCAGGCCACAAACATAAGATCGGTGCCGAAACGGTGGTCCCACAGCTGCAGCGTGCGTCCCTTATGACCGGCTATGACGCCGGCCGTGGCAGGCACGTCGAGAGGCTCAGGCGCACACTCGTTCGCCAGCGCCACTGTGTCAAGCAGCTCAACCTCGCCGCGCTCGAGCAAACGCGCGACCTGTTCACGCGTCTCAGCCGAGTGGGGAGAACACGTGATGTAGGTGAGCACGCCACCGGGGCGCGTCAGAGCAACGGCCCGATCGAGCAGCTCGCGCTGTAGCACGGTCAGCTCCTCCACATCGGCGGGAGTGCGATTCCAGCGCGATTCGGGGCGCCGGCGCATCGATCCCATGCCCGAGCACGGGGCATCGACGATGACACGGTCAAAGGACGCGAGCGGCCAGGCGCTGCGT
>CALBAF010000582.1 GCA_937926415.1 uncultured Actinomyces sp. | reverse complement strand
CGTCGTCGTAGGCGCTGGCGCGGCCACCCAGCAGGATGAGGGCGCCCGGCAGGGGAGCGGCCGCCAGGTCCCGGAGACGCTGCGGGTCCTCCCAGGCGCGCACAACCTCGTGACCGCCGAGGAAGGCGGACAACTGACCCACCGGAACGATCGGGTCGTTTTGAATTACGAGGACGCTCATACACCAATTGTAGTCGCGATCACGCGCCGGTACCTATCGGCCCTTGAAGAAAGCGAACAACTGGCGCTCGCGGATCATCAGGGAGGTGATGACGACACCGATGAGCGTCCACGACGCGGCACAGACTCCCTCGGTTGCGACCAAACGCATGAGATCGGAGCGATCCCCGGGCGCCGCTCCGCTCAGGATCGTCAGACATATGCCGGAGGTGAGGACGCATGCGCCTCCCACCCACGACACGGCCTCACACAGTTGGAGGAACGTCGTATCCGACGTGCGGAGCCCAGCGTGCAGAGCCGAGGCGATCTCGAGGCGACGCCACCATGTGGCAGCGGCCCCTAGCGCGGCACCGATTGCGCTCGCGGCGATCCACGCCCACCAGGTCGGCCTATATCGAAGTCGCCCCGCCGCGTCGAAGGTCGTCCCGCGCGTAGGGTTCATGGCCAGGACCTGGGCGTTCTGGTCGTCGCTTCCAACGAGGGTTGAGCGCACCAGGGCATCGACGTCGTCGCTGTGCGGCCAGGATTCGTACCAGCACTCATCGAAGGTCCCCGTCGCGGGCACGGGGGCGAGAGCCGCGTAGGCGTAGCCGGGACGACGCCCGTCGTTCTCGTCCCATGGGTAGGTGCCCGCGACCTCGGCCTGCCCGTGTACGAGGGGGAGAAGGGCTCCTTGAGTGGTGCCGAGGTCCTCGGCTACCTGCTCAGGGAGCAGAATTCCCGTCGGATCGGCCGTTGTTGTCCCCAGGAGAGAGGCGGTTCCAGGCGTGACCTCGTACAGGGGCAGCGACGAGGCAGGAAGGGCGAGCGGGGACAAGCCGGATTCGACCGAGCGAACGGCTCCTGCGCGCACCCCGGGGATTCGCGACAGCGCATCGCAAGTGGCTCCGTCGATGCCGCCTTGCGATTGGAGGACACGCACCGATCCCAGATGGGCACGAAAAGAGGCCGCCTCAACGCTGAGGGAACGAAGCGAGAACGCATCGGCGCAGATCGTGCCTCCGACCAGGGCGGTGGCCAGAACGGTCAGAAACCCGACGCGAGCCGTCCCGCTCAGGCAGTCCCTCCATGCCTCGGACAGGAGTGCGCGCCACGAGAGTGTGCTCATTGCTAGCCCTCCTCATCCTGGAAACGGGCGAGGTCAATGACGGCGTCGCACTGTGCGCGAATCGACGGATCGTGCGTCGCGATCACGACGCTCACCCCGTCCTCGCGCAGCGAGCCGAGCGTGGATGCGATGTCGCGAGCCGTGGATTGATCAAGCTGCGCGGTCGGTTCATCCACGAGGAGCAGGGCGGGGGAGCATGCGAGCCCGCGCGCGAGGAGCACACGCTGAGCCTCCCCGCCCGACAGATCCCGAAAAGAGCGCTCCGCGAGATGCGCCAGGTTGAAGGCAGCAAGGAGCCGGTTCGCCTCGACATCGGCCTGCGCCCGGCTCATGCCACGGGCCAGCAGGGGCAGCGCGACGTGGTCAATCGCGCTGCGCGCGCGGACACCGAACGGGTTCTGGAAGACCCACGCAATGCGGGGGTTCTGCGAACCAGCCGGATGGGGGACGGTGATCGTTCCCTCGGCTGGTGTCTCCCATCCCGCGATCAGCGACAGCAGCGTTGATTTGCCAGAACCAGATGGGCCGATGATGGCGGTGAGGGCACCGTCCTCGCAGCGGGCGCTCAGATGGCGAAAGAGCCACGGGGTTGCGGCGAACTTGTGCCCGACGTTGTCTAGCTCGACGGACATGAGCGTCCCTCGACGGCGGTGTCGACGGCGGAGAGCGGGGTAGCTGGCAGGACGTAGGTTCGGCCGAGCTGAGAAGAAACGATAGAGACGGGAATCGGCGTGCCGCTTGCAAAGACGCACGCAGCCGTCGTATCTCCGATCACTGAGGACGGCGGGACGACCGTGACGGTGATGGGGGAGGCGAGCTTCCAGGAGACCGGCAACTGAACGGGTCCATCGCCGCTTGGGGCGGAGTGGACGAAGGCCGTGTACTCGCGCGAGGACAAGATCGTCGCCGTCAGAGTGGGGTCGGTGATGACGCCGTCAGCGGGAACGGGGTAGTCCGTGTCCCCCAGGGTGATGACGTGGTCCGCGGGATAGGCGTCCGGTGGAACGGAGAGGCGCAAAGCATCGCGGGAGTCTTCCAGGGCGAGGAGAACAGTGCTCGTATCGACGCCATCCCCCAGGTGAACGGGGACCGATGACGGGGTGACGGTCGGCGCCGGGATCCACAGGACGCGAGAGGCTTCGATGCGGGAGGGGACACCACCGGCTCCGTCGTTCACGCCCATCGCCGAGGCCAGGGCCGCTCGCGTGGCGGCCGTGACCCGCTGAGAATCTGCGGGAGCCGCATACCCGAGCCGAGCAAGCTCAGCATTCAGGGCACCGATATCTGGTCCCGTGGCTCCGTCCACCACGTCCTGATAGAGCGGGGTGGACAGGGCTAAGGCAAGAAGGGGTAGTCCGTCGATCTCGCAGGGAACAGAACCGGAGGTGATGGGAGTTCCCGTCGCTGCCTGAAGCGCCGTGATGCGCCCGGCGATGGGGGCGGTGAGTTCGTGAGGCGAGGCCGGGGGAATCGTGAGGGTGAGGGAGCGCGTGTCGGTGAACTCGCGCGTGGTGACGGGGACCGTCGACGGCGCAGATGACGAGGCCAGCGAGGCCGGGGTGGGTGGCGAGGCGATGAGAATACCCGCGCTGACCCCACCCGCGCCGGTGATGAGAGCGACGAACGCGGTGAGGGCGAGCCAGCGGCGAGAAGATGCCATCTCAACTCCTGAGGGTGGTTGTGGTCATTTGCTGGGGTCCTCGAGGCATCGTCGCAAAATGTCGGGACCCTGGGATGGGTCGATGAAAGGCAGCGCGCTTGCGAGAGGTGTTCCGCTCTCGAGAGCGCGCGCGAGCTCTTGGGCCGTGAAGGATGGCTCAACCGCCTTGTTGCGGATCAAGCACTGCGTGTACAGCTCATTGAAATCCCGGTGGTCCGGGTTGACTCGCATGTTGAACTCGAGTGCCTCGATGATCGGCTGACCGGCTTCGATGGAACAGGCGTGGACGAATTCTTCTTGCTGTTCGGCGGATATGGAGGAGCCAACCGGCTGATCGGGGACGCTCAGATCGCCGCTCGGGCCGAACGATGCGCCGGTGACGCCCTTGTCCGTCAGGCAGCTCAGCACGCGCTGACGCATGTCCTGGAGTTCTGCCTCGCTGATGGAAGAGTCGGCGAGGACAGATTGGACAAACTCGTTGGACGCCCACTCACTGCGCGCCTGCTCAATGTCGGCCGCCCACGGCCCCTCCGCCGCAGGTGTGGTCTGTTGGCAGCCACACGCTGTAGCAGCAAGGGCGAGAGCAGTTGCAAACATAACGACGCGCGAACGGATGGAGCGGGTGCCCTGACTGTTGTGAACTTCCACGATGTTCTCCCTTGAACAGCGTCGGACTGCGGGTGCTTACTTCCAGAATAACAAAGGCATGCGCTCCGTCACTCGCATTACGGAAAAGCGAGTTAAAACGTGGGTGTCAAGATGCTCCGGACGCGCCGCAGCCCCCAATCCCGGAACCCGACGCGGCGTGCGATCCCCACCGCGGCAGGCCGACCCGGAAGCGGGGGCTGCAACACACTGCCCATTGTGTGACGCCAAGCTCAAAAAACAGGGAGCTTTGGCTGAGAAAACCCTGGGAAAAGCGCGCGGGGTGGATACTCATCCGCCCCAGGCTAGCAATCAGGCGATCACTTCGATGCGAGACGAGCGCCCTCGGCAAGAGCCTCCAGCTTCGCCCACGCAATCGACGGGTAGATGCGGCCGCCCAGGCCACAGTCCGTCGACGCCACGACACGCTCGTCGCCCACAATGTCCGCGAACTGGCGGATACGCTGAGCCACCAGCTCCGGGTGCTCCACGACGTTCGTCGAGTGCGACACGACGCCCGGGATCAGGTACTTGCCCTCGGGCAGCGGGGTGTCGCGCCAGATCGTCCACTCGTGCGCGTGGCGAGCATTCGCCGCCTCGAACGTCAGGCCATTCGCGTTGACCAGCAGGGCCAGATCCACGATGTCCTTGAACGCAATATCCGTCGTGTGCGGGCCGTGCCACGAACCCCAGCACACGTGGAAACGAACCAGATCCGGGTCAATGCCCTCCAACGCATGGTTCAACGCATCAATACGCACGCGCGAGAACGCGCGGTAATCCTCAACGGACGGTTCCGGGTTCATCTGATCCCAGCCCTCCGCAATATCCGGCGCATCAATCTGCACCGTCAGGCCCGTGTCCGTAATGCGCTTGTACTCCTCGCGCAGCACATCCGCGCACGCCCACACCACGGCCTCGTCGTCCTCGTAGAACGCGTTAGCCACACGGGCCGCCGAACCCGGCGAAATCGCCGCCACGAAACCATCCGACAGCGGCTTACCCACCGCCTCCAGCGCGTGCTTCGTGCCCGCAATATCGCGCTCCACGGCCTCGGCACCGATGTAGGTCAGCTCACCCGTAATCGTCGGGAACGCGATCGGGTTACGGTTCGCAATGTGAATGCCCGAATCCGGATCCGCGTACGCGTCCGCGAAACGCTGCCAGTCGCGGCGCTGCGCAAACGACGAGAAGGACAGACGACCATCGCGGCCAGCCGGGGGACGCACATCAAAACGCTGCACGTCCTCAAAGGACAGCCCGCCGAAACGCGAGAAAGAATACGTCCACCACGCGCCGTAATCAACCGTGTCAAGCATCGCGTGGCCGTACTCGCCATCGTTGACGATATCCAGGCCAATCTCAGCCTGACGCTTCACAACGCCATCAACCTCGGCCTGCAGCACGCTGGTGAAATCAGCGTCGCCCAGCTCGCCCGCGCGGTGCGCGGCGTTTGCCTTGAGCAGCTCGGGGGTACGGGGCAGGGAACCAACATGAGTGGTGCGAATGGTCATCGCAGTCCTTTCTCTTCACTGTGCCCTCAGCCTACGTTTCGCGCGTCGAGAACGAGGACGAATGTTCGAAGCGTGACCAATGCGATCAACCACTCATCTGCAAGACGCTAATTCACGCACGCGCCCCTTGCGTTTTCCTTGCATTCACGCCCACAAGCGTCCACCCACTGACACGGTAACCCGCCCGCCATAGCCCCCGAAATACCGCGTGAAAACCACCCCCACCCAGCCCCGGCCTCGTCCATGAGACGAAACCCGCACGGAAACGCAGCGCTCACGCTCCTAGGGTGGAGTCATTACAAGGCAAAAGAAAGGCACATCATGAGTCGCCCGCTGCGCTCGGCAACATCTACCCAAGGCCGCAACATGGCCGGAGCACGCGCCCTGTGGCGCGCCACCGGCATGACGGACGGCGACTTCGGTAAGCCGATCATCGCCATCGCCAACTCCTTCACCCAGTTTGTCCCCGGCCACGTGCACCTGAAGAACATGGGCGACCTCGTCGCCGGAGCCATCGAAGCAGCCGGCGGCGTCGCCAAGGAATTCAACACGATCGCCGTCGACGACGGCATCGCCATGGGCCACGACGGCATGCTCTACTCCCTGCCCAGCCGCGACCTCATCGCCGACAGCGTCGAAACCATGGTCAACGCACACCGCGCCGACGCCCTCGTGTGCATCTCCAACTGCGACAAGATCACCCCCGGTATGCTCCTGGCCGCCATGCGCCTGAACATCCCCACCATCTTCGTGTCCGGCGGCCCCATGGAATCCGGCGCCGCCGTCGATGGCGTCGTCGAACACCGCCTCGACCTCATCGACGCCATGGTCATGGCCGTCGACGACTCCGTCAGCGACACCCAGCTGGCCAGCATCGAAGCCAACGCGTGCCCCACGTGCGGCTCCTGCGCCGGCATGTTCACCGCGAACTCCATGAACTGCCTCAACGAGGCAATCGGCCTGGCCCTGCCCGGCAACGGCACCACCCTGGCCACCCAGATCGAACGCAAGAAGCTCTTCACCGAGGCCGGCACGCGCATCGTCGACATGTGCCGCGCCTACTACGACAACGAGGACGACTCCGTCCTGCCGCGCTCCATCGCCACCAAGGCCGCCTTCGAGAACGCCATGAGCCTGGACGTGGCCATGGGCGGCTCCACCAACACCGTCCTGCACATCCTCGCCATCGCCAACGAGGCCGGCGTCGACTTCACGCTCGACGACATCGACGCGATCTCGCGCCGCGTGCCCTGCCTGTGCAAGGTGGCACCCAACTCCACGACCTACCACATCGAGCACGTCCACCGCGCTGGCGGCATCCCCGCCCTGCTCGGTGAGCTGGACCGCGCCGGCCTGCTCAACCGCGACGTCCACTCCGTCCACTCCGAGAGCCTGTCCGACTGGCTGGGTGCGTGGGACGTGCGCAGCGGGCGCGCTACCGACGAGGCCAAGCACCGCTTCCTCGCCGCCCCCGGCGGCGTGCGCACCACCCAGGCCTTCTCGACCGCCAACCTCTTCGAGTCCCTCGACACCGACTCCGAGGCCGGCTGCATCCGCTCCGCCGAGCACGCTTACACGAAGGACGGCGGCCTGGCCGTCCTCTACGGCAACATCGCCGCCAACGGCGCGATCATCAAGTCCGCCGGCATCGACGAGTCCCTCTTCCACTTCGTCGGCAAGGCCTTCGTCGTCGAATCCCAGGAGGAAGCCGTCGAGGCCATCCTCAGCAAGCAAGTCACCGAAGGCGACGTCGTCGTCATCCAGTACGAGGGCCCCAAGGGCGGCCCCGGCATGCAGGAAATGCTCTACCCGACCTCCTACCTCAAGGGCCTGGGCCTGGGCAAGAAGTGCGCGCTCATCACCGACGGCCGCTTCTCCGGCGGCACCTCTGGCATCTCCATCGGCCACATCTCGCCCGAGGCCGCGGCCGGCGGCGCGATCGGCCTTTTGCGCACCGGCGACGAGATCGAAATCGACGTCAACAACCGTGTCCTGCGCGCGAACGTGAGCGACGAGGAGCTCGAGCGCCGCCGC
>CALBAF010000581.1 GCA_937926415.1 uncultured Actinomyces sp. | reverse complement strand
AAGTGGCACCGACCGGGGGCGTGCAGGTGCTCGTGCGCCCGCGTCCCGGCGACTTCGTCCATACGCGCGAGGAGGTCGACCGCATCGCCTCCGACATCGTGACCCTCTCTGCGATTGGTCGTGGAGCGCCGGTGCGCCTCGGCTTCGTCGTCGGCGTCATTACTCGCGACGGGCAGATCGACGTGAACGCGGCCGCGCACCTGCGCGACACCGCCGAGGATGCGCCGCTGACCTTCCACCGCGGCTTCGACCAGGTCGTGGACCAGGATCGGGGCCTCGATGTGCTCATGGAACTCGGGTATGACCGCGTGCTGACGACGGGCGGGGATCCTGCCGTCGCGCAGCCGCAGGCGCTGGCTCTGCTGGTTGAGCGCGGGGGCGACGACATCATCATCCTGGTGTCGGGTGGCCTGCGCGCTCATAACGTCGCCGAGGTCGTGGCTGCCTCCGGAGCGCGAGAGGTCCACATGCGTGCGCCGGGGACTTCGGGAACCGATCAGGCGGAGGTCGAGCGCATCGTCGCCGCCCTGCACGGATAACGCGGCTCACACGTTTTCGAAAAATCTTCATTGATTCGTCTGACAAATCGTTGTCGGCGGTGTAAGGTTAAACACATGAGAATTGGAATTTTCAACGACGAAGATCAGATCGCATCCCTCGCGGCGGATCGCATCCTCGAGGTGTACCGCGCTAAGCCGAACTTCGTGCTCGGCCTGGCCACCGGCTCCTCGCCGCTGAAGCTCTACGCAGAGCTTGTGCGTCGCTACGAGGCGGGTCAGATCTCCTTTGCCCAGGTTCGCTCCTACAACCTCGACGAATATGTGGGCCTGCCCCGCGACCACTACGAGGGTTACGCGAACTTCATCCACCGCAACCTCGTCGACCTCGTCGACATGCCCGAGGGTGCGGCACACGGCCCCGACGGCTGGTGCGATGACCTCGAGGCCGGCGCCGCCGCCTACGACGAGGCCATCAAGGCCGACGGCGGCATCGACATCCAGGTCCTCGGCATCGGCTCGGACGGCCACATCGGCTTCAACGAGCCCGGCGGCACCCTCGCGTCGCGCACCCACGTGGGTGTCCTGACCGAGCAGACCCGTCGCGACAACGCCCGCTTCTTCGATGGCGACATCGACCAGGTCCCCACGCACTGCGTGACCCAGGGCCTGGGCACCATCATGGACTCGCGCGCCCACATCTTCATCGCCACGGGTGAGGGTAAGGCCGACGCGGTCAAGGCCATGATCGAGGGCGGCGTGACCCAGCGCTGGCCTGCGTCCATCCTCCAGCACCACCCCGATGTCACCGTGCTCCTCGACGAGGCCGCTGCCTCCAAGCTCGAGCTCGCGGACTTCTACAAGGAGGTCTGGGAGAAGGAACACCTGTGAGATAGGTTCCCTACCCGGTTGCCCCGGCCTCGTCAATGCGAGGCCGGGGCTTTACTGTGACGTCTTTCTACGCTCCCGGCGCACGCGTGCCACCCGTTGGAAGCACCCCAGGCACGTACAATGGACCCCATGCGTAATGCCCTCGACGAACCCACCGGCCCCTCCGCGCCCTCCGGTCCCTCCACCGCGTCTTCGACCGGCCTGCTGGAGCGTACCGAGACCCGCAAGGAGCGCACCGGCGGGGACGGCGACCGCTTCGCCCACTTTGTGCGCAAGGACAAGGCGAACTCTTCGATGGTGACGGGCCAGCCCGTCGTCGCCCTGTGCGGCAAGGTCTGGATTCCCACCCGCGACGCCTCCCAGTATCCGGTGTGCCCCACCTGCAAGGAGCTGCGCGACTCGATGGGCAAGAACGGGCGTAACTGGCCCTTCTCCGACGGCGGAAAGGGCTCCGACAAGTGAGCGAGACGACCCGGCGCGCACCCGTTGGCAGGCTGCGCGCCTGGCAGGCCGCTGCCCTGGATCGCTACATGGCGACCTCCCCGCGCGACTTCCTGGCGGTCGCGACCCCGGGCGCGGGTAAGACAACCTTCGCCCTCACGCTTGCGACCGAGCTGATCGCCCGCGGTATCGTCGATAAGCTCACCGTCGTGTGCCCCACCGAGCACCTCAAGGGCCAGTGGGCCTCGAGCGCCGCGCGCTTCGGTATCCACATCGACCCCGACTTCACGAACGCGCAGGGCGTTGCCGGCTCCCACTTCGACGGCGTGGCCGTCACCTACGCGCAGATCGGCTCCAACCCGGCCGTCCACGCGGCGCGCACCCGCGCCTACCGCACCCTCGTCATCCTCGATGAGATTCACCACGCCGGCGACTCCCTGTCGTGGGGCGATGGCGTGCGCGAGGCATTCACGGACGCGACGCGCCGCCTAGCCCTGACCGGAACGCCCTTCCGCTCTGACACCTCGCCGATCCCCTTCGTCACCTACGAGGAGGACGAGGAGGGCATCCGACGTTCGCGCGCCGACTACACCTACGGCTACGGCGATGCTCTCAAGGACGGCGTCGTGCGCCCCGTCCTGTTCATGTCCTACTCGGGGCAGATGGCCTGGCGCACGAGCGCGGGTGATGAGGTCAGCGCACGCCTGGGCGAGCCCCTCACCAAAGACATGATGAAGCAGGCCTGGCGCACCGCGCTGGACCCGAAGGGCGAGTGGATCCCCGCCGTCCTGCGTGCCGCCGACCTGCGCCTCGAAGAGGTGCGCCGCGCCGTACCCGATGCGGGCGGCCTCGTCATCGCCTCGAACCAGGAT
>CALBAF010000580.1 GCA_937926415.1 uncultured Actinomyces sp. | reverse complement strand
TTCGGCCGCCATTGCTGTTGCCATTGTTATTGCCGCCGTTATTGTTCCCGCCGTTGCCGTTGTTGGAACCGTTGCCGCCGTTGTTATTCCCGCCGTTGCCGTTGTTGGAACCGTTGCCGTTGTTGTTCCCATTGTTGCCATTATTCCCGTTGTTGCCGTTCTCCGAATTCTCGGTGGGCTCGGCGGAGGGCGTCTCGGTGGGGGTAGGCGTCTCGGTGGGCTCGGCAGCGGACTGCGGGGCCTCGGTCGTCGCGCTCGGCGTAGGCGTGGGCGCGTTGTTGTGGACCTTACGGTTGGACTCGACCTTCCAGGGGAAGTCGTCGCCCGGCAGGTTCGCCGTCGCCGGCTTCATGTAGTCGATCCACACGTCCACCGGCCAGTCGCCGCCGTGGAACTGATCCAGGCCGCCCACGTCATCCAGGGGCACCGAGTTACCGGCATCGTCGGACTGGTACATCGACACGGCGGTCACCATGCCGGGCACGAACCCCACGAATTGGGCGGAGAGCTGCTCCGAGGAGGTACCGGTCTTGCCGGCCGTCGTCAGTCGCGCGATCGCGGGATCAACCTTGGCGGCGGTTCCCTCGCCCTTCGTGACGGCCTCGAGGGCCGGCATGATCGAAGAGACCTCCTCGACGTCGAAGACGCGCTTGGGAGCGACGTCGCCGCTGTAGAGCAGCTTGCCGTTCGAGTCCTCGACCTTCTTGACGATGTGGGCGGTGACGCGCTCGCCGCCGTTCGCGATCGTCGAGTAGGCGGTCGTCAGGTCGATGTTGTGCGGCGAGGAGGGTCCCAGGACGTTGAGGAGCTCGTCGTTCAGGCCGACCGTGTCCTCGGGGATGCCCGCGTCGATGGCTGCCTGGAGCGTGTTCTCCGGCTCCACATCGTCGTTCAGGCCCACGAACGCCGTATTCATCGAGTAGGCGGTCGCCTTCACGAGGGTCACGTTGCCGAAGGAGTAGCCGCCGTCGTTGGAAACGGGGGTGCCCATGCCTCGGAAGTACTGCGGGGACTTGCCCGAGTAGGTGTCGTAGACGGTGCCACCCAGGCGCGCGTTCGCCAGCAGGGCGAAGGGCTTGAAGGACGAGCCGGCCATCGCGATGTCCTGCGTGACCGCGTTCTGCTGGCGCTTCTCGTAATCCGCGCCCGCGTACTCGGCGAGGATCTCGCCCGTGGCCGGGTCCATGGAGGACAGGGCCACGTGCTGGTGCGTCGGATCCCAGCCCTCGACCTCGTTCATGCCCTCGGCGGCCGCGACGGCCTGCTCCTGGTGCTCCTTGACGATCGTAGAGGTGATGCGCAGACCACCCTGGCTGATCTTGTCCTCGTCGAACTGGTCGGAGGCGAGGAGCTCCTGCTTGACCTGGGCCATCAGGTAGCCGTTCGTGCCGGTCATCGACGCGCTATTGAGCGTGTCGGGGTCGATCGTCTCGGGGAACACCGCGGAGTCCTTGTCGGCCTGCGTGATCCAGCCGTCCTCGACCATGAGGTTCAGGTCGCGCTCCCAGCGCTCCTTCGCCTTGTCGGGGTTGACGGCGGGGTCCCACGCAGAGGGCGCGGGGATGACGGCCGCGAGGAGCGCCGACTCGGACAGGGTCAGCTGCGAGGCGCCGTGACCGAAGTACGCCTGGGCGGCCGCGTCGATGCCGTACGCGCCACGACCGAAGTAGATCGTGTTCATGTAGGCGCCGATGACCTCGTCCTTGGACTTCTCACGGTTGATCTTGATGGCCAAGACGGCTTCCTTGAGCTTGCCCGTGTAGGACGTGGTCTCGCCGATGTAGTAGCGCTCCACGTACTGCTGGGTGAGCGTCGAACCACCCTGGCGGGCGCCGCCGCGCAGGTTGTTGACGAACGCGCGGAAGATGCCCTTCAAGTCGACACCGGAGTTCGTGTAGAACGTGCGGTCCTCGGAGGCCACGATCGCCTTGGAGACATAGTCGGGCAGCGTCGTCGTGTCGATGATCTGACGGTTGATGTCACCCAGGGTGCCCATCTCGGTCGTGCCGTCGGCGTAGTAGACCGTGGTCTTCTGCGCGAGCGCCAGGTCATCCGGCGCGGGCACGGTCAGCGTGTTGTACAGGTACAGGAACACCGCCATACCCGCGATGAACACGCCCAGGAAGACGGTCAGAATTGAGAAGCCGATGCGCTTAGCCCAGCGGTGCTTCTTCTTCGCCGGGCCCTTCTTACCGGCCGACGAGGCCTTGGCAGCCTTCCGGGATGCATGCGATCCGGCCGCGGCGCGCGCCGCGCGTCGCGAGGGCAGCGAGTCCCGGCCTGACGTGCCGGAGCCACCAGGCTCGATGATGTCGTTCCAGTCAGACTGTCCGTTAGTACTAGCCACGTATTCGCCCTTTCAGCGGATTGGTGTACCCCTAGATTAACCGGGTTTCCTGAAAGAACCCCAAAGTATGGGCTGCAACACAAGGGGGGTGGGCGCGCACCCGGCGCACCCACCCCCTCGGTCTCAGATCAGGACCACTGCTCTTCCGGACGACCATCGACAGCCCACAGGGTGTGGAAGACGCCCTCCTTGTCTACCCGGTGGTAGGTGTGGGAGCCGAAGAAGTCACGCTGGCCCTGAATGAGGGCGGCCGGCAGGCGCGTCGCGCGAATCTGGTCGAAGTAGGCCAGGGACGAGGCGAACACGGGGATCGGAACGCCGGCGAGGGCCGCCTGGGAGACGACGCGACGCAGCGCGGGCGTGCACTCCTGGAAGCGGGTCGCGAACGGCTCGGCGGCCAGCAGCAGCGGCAGA
>CALBAF010000579.1 GCA_937926415.1 uncultured Actinomyces sp. | reverse complement strand
GTCTCGATGGGAGGCCCCAGCTGGGCGGTGTCCTCCGCCCTGCCCCAGGCCACCGCCCTGGACGCGACCCTCACCGCGAACTCCCGTGCCAAGGCCAAGGCCCCCGTGTCCGTCACCGGCTGCGCCTCCGGCAACGGCGCGGACGGTAATCGCAACGTGCGCGTCGTCGCCGACACGATCTACTGGCCGCTCCCGCAGGGCACCTACACGGTGACCTCGCCCTTCACGATGCGTATTTCGCCCGTGTCGGGCCAGCTCCTCGCCCACGAGGGTATCGACATGGCCGCGCCGCTCGATACGCCCATCACCTCCGTGTACGGCGGCGTCGTCGAGGAGGTCGCGGAGAACTCGCGCTCGGGCGCGTACGTGCAGATTAAGCACACGCGCTCCGACGGCACCGTGTTCCACTCCGCCTACCTGCACCAGTACATGAACAAAATTAAGGTGAAGGTCGGCGACACCGTCACCGCCGGGCAGGTCATCGGCGCGGTCGGCAACAACGGCTGGTCCACGGGCCCCCACCTGCACTTCGAAATCCACGACTCCTCGGATACCCCCGTGGATCCGGACGCGTGGATGCAGGCAAACAAAGCTGTTTATCTTGGACAGGAGTCTTGCTCATGATGCCCGTCACCATGCGTCAGGGGCCCATCGTTTTCGCTCACCGCGGCGGCAGCGAGGAGGCCCCCGAGAACACGATGAGCGCCTTCGCCTACGCCTACGACGCTGGGATCCGCCACGTGGAGACCGATGCCCACCTCACCGCCGACGGCAAGGTCATCATCTGCCACGACGAGACCGTGGACCGCTGCTACGACGGTACTGGCGTGATCGCTCAGATGACGTGGCGCGAGCTATCCAAGCTGCGCCACCGCGACTCCGGGGAGCAGATGCCGCTGCTCGCCCAGGTCCTTGAGGCATTCCCCGACATGTACTTCAACATCGACGCGAAGGAACCGGGCGTCGAAGGCCCCCTCCTGGACGTCATCGCCGACCACGGGGCGGCCGACCGCGTGCTCGTGGCCTCCTTCTCTGAGCCTCGCCTGCGCGCCGTGCGCGACATCGAGCACATCGACATCTGGAACCCGCGCCCAGTGCGTGCTGCCGTGCTGGCCGAGACCCTGCGCAAGCAGGGCGTACCCAACGTCAACCCCCTGGACGGCACCCCGGCATCGCTGGAAGCTGCCGCCCGACAGGCCGACATCATCAGCTGCGCCACGCTCGCGGAAGAGCCACTCATCCAGGGCAGCTGGCTGCGGCCCGGCACCCACCTGGACCTGGTGGGCAGCTTCAAGCCCAACATGGTCGAGGCCGCTGCCGACTGCTTCATCGGCAACGAGGTCTTCGTGGATACCGACGAAGCCCCCACCAAGTCCGGCGACCTGCTCAAGGCCTTCGATACCGGCCGCTTCAGCGCCAGCGACATCCGCGCCGACCTGCAGGCCCTGTGCCGCGGGCAGCACCCGGGTCGCAGCAGCGACCAGGCCATCACCGTCTTCAAGGCCGTGGGCAGCGCCCTGGAAGACCTGACCGCGGCCGTGCTGGTCTACAAGTCCGCCTGAACCGGACCGGGGGCTTGCCGGAGCCCCCATGACCGGACGTCTCTCCCGGGCGGCCTTCTCCCCCGGCCTCCCTGCAGGCCAATTCGTTAAAATGGTTTGCTGTCTCTGACATCCCCGGGGAAGTCCTGGCCGGAAAGCCCATGCCCGATGGCTGCCTCCCCCGATGCTGCCTTTCGGGCCCCTTTCGGAACCCATGCCATGAAACTGCACCGCCTTCCTGCCCTGCTGCCGCTGCTTGCCAGCAGTCTTTCCGCCGGCAGCCTGCTCTGGGCCGCCAGCGCCCAGGCTGCCACCGAGCCCGCCGACGATGCCGCCGACGCCCAGAGCCGCTGCAGCGACCTGAAGGAAGTGGAGCTGCCCGATGTGGTCATCCAGCGCGTGAAGTGGGTGCAGCGCGGCGGTCTGGCACAGGACCCCAACTCGGCCTT
>CALBAF010000578.1 GCA_937926415.1 uncultured Actinomyces sp. | reverse complement strand
CCCGCGACAACCGCCGCGTGCACGTCGCGCTGCCCGACGGTCTCGCCGAGGCCGACCGCCCGCGCCCGGGCGACATGATCCGCGCGACGGTCACCTACGGCGCGCCGCACCACCTGATCGCAGACTCGGGCGTGCAGGGCGGTCTTTTCGAGATTCGTCGTACCCGTGCGGGGGACGCCTGGGAGGCCCGTCAGGCCAAGGAAGAGCCCGACAATACGGTGTCGCTGGGTATCCCCACGCTGCGCGTGGGCGCCCCTAGCTGACCCTGACCTGCACTGTTGTGAGCCTCCCCGAGCCGTGTGCTCGGAGAGGCTCACGCGTACCGAGGTACCCTGCGCGGCGAGCGCTGCACGTTTGATCGTTTGACAGTGTGACAAACGGGAAAATGTCCGACGCAAAGCGATGTGTGATGTGGGACTCCTGCGGTACTTTTGTGTCGTGGCGATCGTCACGACGGCGAGGCGATCGTTATGCGGGAGCACTCTCGGTAGTGCGGGTCGATTCGAGCCCCCCCTATGCGACCCGTGGCCCCTTCCGCGCACGCGGTACGTGCCGCGCCTTCGCATGTAGTCGGCGCACACTCAACCGAGAGTGCCCCGCTCCTCCCAGATGGAGGGGCGGGGCACGATTCGTTGGATGTGAGGCTGGCGCTACTTGACGGACTCAGCCAGCATGCCGGGCAGCTCCTGAGCTGCCGACAGGCCGATGACCAGGCCGCGGCGCAGCATCGCGTGGATCTGGCGGTCCGACAGGCCCTCGCCCACGAAGAAGCGGGAGGCGGCCACGAGGACCCACTGATCGCCGTCTTCGATCGGCATGACCGTGGGCTGGAGGTGCTCGGTGTTCCAGCGGTTGGCGACCGCCTGGAGGGACAGCTCGGTGTGGCCCTCGCCCTCGGGTTCGATGCGGGTCTCGATCTGCAGCCAGGGGGCGTCGACGGGCTCGCGGTGGATCTGGAAACGCACGTCCTCCAGCTGGGTGACGGCGATGAACTCACTCGACCCGTGCGGCAGGCCGTCGCCCTCGAGGACGTTCTCGATGCGAGCGATGCTCACCTCGGAGACCTCGGTGCCCCACTTGGCGGCGTACTCGTCGGCCTCCATGGCGGGGGAGGGAGCGGCGGGGGTGGGCGTCGCCTCGGGAACGGCCTCGCCGCCCTCACCGAAGGTAAAGCTCTTCCACTCAGGCATTGGTGCCCTCCTTGGTCCACTGGTCGGGGAACATGATGTCGAGCTGGTTCATCATCGCGACGGCGGCCATGATGAACTGGGAGACCTCGGCGGTGACCTGGGCGTCCGAGGCACCGACGACCCAGTTGAAGGTGTGCTGCAGGTGCAGGGCGATCGCGCCGGTCTCAGTCGTGCCGGAGGTGAGCTTCGGCAGGTAGGTGGAGGCGTTGAATCGGCGCACCGCGGAGGCGATCTGATCGGCGTGCGAGGGATCGAAGAAACGCGGGTAGTCGGCGACGCCCTGGGCGGGGTGTCCCTCGGGGACAGCGATGCGGACGGTGCGGTTCGGCAGGATGGCCGCGACCTGGCCGGTGTTGGACACGAAGGGGATGAGTCCCACGGCCTCGACCGCCTGGGTGATCCGGTCGAGGGTGACCGGGGGAGTGTCAGTTGTGCTCATGGTCTTAAGCCTAGCCGTTGTTGGGTGGTATCTGTGGGAGGCACCCGTACACTGGTGGCCATGGAGACATCGGTGAGGCGCGCGTCGGACGTCGTGTGCGCGGTTGTGGGGCCCACGGCCTCGGGCAAGTCGGATCTGGCCCTGGAGCTGGCCTGCGTGCTTCCGGAGGCGCTGGGTGCGAGTGGTGCGGGCGAGATCGTCTCCGCGGACGCCCTGCAGCTCTACCGCGGCATGGACGTGGGGACGGCGAAGACCCC
>CALBAF010000577.1 GCA_937926415.1 uncultured Actinomyces sp. | reverse complement strand
CGGCGCCGTACGCGAGGGCGTTGCCGCCGCCCGGAACCGCGCTCTCGCAGGACTGGCCGGCCTTGTCCTTCGAGGCCGTGAGGACGCCGACCTGACCGTCGGAGCAGGAGGCGTAGCCGTCCTCGGCCCAGTCGGATTCCTTGATGCCGCAGCTGACACCGTCAGCGGTGAAGGAACACGTGATGTTGCCGGACGGGGAGGCGAAAGCGTCCACGGTGATCGCACCGGCGGGAGCCGGGTACTTGACGGGCTCCTCCGTGGTCGCACTCGGGGACGGCGTCGCGTTGGCGGGCGCCGAGGAGGACGCCGAGGGGGTCGAGTCCGTTCCCTTGGCCGGACCCTCGTATCCGCGCGTGAACACGTAGATAACGAAGCCGAGGAGGATCAGGGCGATCAGGCCGAGGATGCTCAGGACGAGGCCCATCATCGGGAAGCCACGGCTCTCCTTCTCTTCCTTCCGCGCGACCTCCTGCGAGGAGGTGGACTGCACCTGGTAGGAGGCGCCGGCACCCGGGTAGGCCCGAGGCGTGGTCTGGGCGCGAGCGGGCGTGCCCGACGCGCTGGGGTAGGAGGAGCCGGCGGACGCGCTCGGGTAGACGGCGGTCGCCTCGGGATCCTGCGTCCCCTTGCTGGCCATGATGGACTGGCGCTGCACCTGGGCGACGACCTGCTCGCGAGCACCCACCTGCGGGACGGGAACATTCCCGCCGACGACCGCCGAGTAGGGGGTGGTGCGCTCGACCTGCGAGTAGGAGTTCACGCCGCCCTGACCCAGCACGTACATGCCGGACTCGGAGGTGCGGATCGACGAGCCGGCAACCGCGCCGGACACGTCTCCGTGCATGACGAGGTAGCCGTTGGAGTCGATGTAGCCGTCGTAGTCGTCGCGAGCCTCGAGTGCCGCGTTGACCTGCGGGTCGTTGAACTGGTGCAACCAGTCGAGCAGACCGCGATAGGCGTGCGGGTGCGCGGCCACGGCCGGGCGCAGCTCGGGGTAGCGGTACGCCAGTTGGCGCAGCGCTTCGGCGTCGGTCGACGGGTCCTGGGCAGCCGCCGCAGGGTCGTCGAAATGCAGCTCTTCAGCCATCGAAACTCCAGACTTCATGGTCATGAGGTTGTTACACAATACCGCGATCAGGGGTCACAAGTGAAACCTTCACCATATTTTTTCCCACCATGCGGCGCTGTCACTTGACAAATGCTCTACGAGTCCGCTCGAAAGATAAACCTGTCAAAGTCCAGCGTTTCGATGTCGCGCGCGAGGGAGCGAACCTGATCGTCCCACCCCGGCCTCGTCGCTGAGAAGCCGTCGGGCGCGCCCAGGTCGCGCGCCTGCTGGAGGGCGAAGGAACGGACCCCCATCTCGCGAGCTTTCTTCGCCACCTCGAAGCCGTCGCCGGGTCCGTCCGGGTAGACGGTCAGGCGCACCTCGTGGTCTACCTCGTGGTGGGCCAGGACAATGCCCAGCGACTCCCAGGCCCGCTCGCCCGCGCCGCTGC
>CALBAF010000576.1 GCA_937926415.1 uncultured Actinomyces sp. | reverse complement strand
TGCGACTGCACCCAGTGTAGCGGAGTGGACTTCCAAGTTTTAACCGGCGGTTAGCCTCAGTGCATTACACTGGGCACTGTTGTTTCCCGAAGATCGGAGGTTTCATGAGCGCCACCATGGTGTCCGTGACCGTTATCGACTCCGATGGTGCCTCTGATTTCGCTGCTCCTGAAGGGACCACGGTCGCCGGATTGTGCGCGATGCTGGCTATCGACTTGAGCCTCCCTTCGGTCCGTGTTTCCTACGCTGATGGGCGTCCCCTTGATGGCGCCGATGTCCTGGGGCGCGACCTGCCCGCCGGCTCGACGATCGCTGTGTCCAGCCGCGTCCTATCCGCCCAGCAGCTCAACGAGGCCTCGGAGCGCCAGGAGAATCAGTGGCTCTCTCCCGTCCTCGCCCTCCTCGGCTACTGCTTCCTCGTGATTGGTGCCGTCAGTGCCCTGTGCCTCCTGCCGATGGTCGCGGACGCTGCCCTCGTCGGGTTTGCTCACCCCGAGGATGGCCCCAAGTGGGCTGTTGCGGCCGCTCAGATCCCGATGTGGGTGCGAGGCGTGTGCGCCGCCGTGTGTTGCGGCGCCTCCATCGTCCCGCTGTTCGCCTCGCGAGCGGTCCGTTCGAGGCCTGTCCTCCTTCTCTTGATGCCCGCGATGGCCGGGTACAGCGCGATCGGCTTCGTGGCGATGGCCGGCATTCATGCCCTGTCGGCCGCCCCCGTGATCGGCGTGTGGGTTGCCCTCGTGGTCTCGCTAGCGGTCGTGTCGCTGACGACGACCCCCACCGCGCTCAGTGCCCTCTTCGCGTGGATCGGCGCCACGGCCCTCGTCACGATCGGCGCCTACCCGATGTTGAGCCTCATCGATATCGTGCCGCTGGCTCTCCTCCTCGGGGTGTTCATGTTCCTGATGGCGCCCCGTTTCGCGCTGCGCGTGCCCGACAGTCAGCTCGTTGACTCCGCGTCGGTGCAGACGCTCGCGTCGCGCATTCGTCAGCCTCCCGCGCAAAAGCCCAGCACGGTGACCGGCGGCCGTATGGCTGACGCCCTCGGGCACACCGATGCCCGGTACACGCTGCTGATGGCAGCCTCGACGCTGTTCGTCCTCGTGGGCGGTATTCCCCTGGCGTACTCGGTGACTCCCGCGATTACACTGGGCCGAGGCCTCGGCGGCTTCATTTTCGTCATCATGTCCATCCTGATCCTGTTGACGGCCCCGCGAGGGGGGCGCACCCGCACCGGGCAGATCATGCCTCGCATCGCGGCAGCGGGTGTTGGATGTGCGTTCCTGTTTGGTTCATGGTCGCAGTCCTTGGTGGTGGGGAAGAACGGAACGTACCCGCTGTTCCCCCTGCTCCCGGTGTCTATTGTGCTGATCATCGCGATCGCGATGGCCCTGTGGATGACGCTGCATGTTCCCAAGGGCCACGCAGCCCTTTTGGGGACGATCCTCGACTTCGTGCAGACCTTCTGCATCTTTACACTCCTCCCCGCGGCGGTCATCTCCTCGGGTCTCTTCGAGTTTGCTTGGAGGGCAGTCCTGTAATGCCTGATACGACGAAGACTCCTTTCGCCCACGCACCCGCATCGCGGCTCGTCGGCGCGTATCTCATCGACCTGCTGGTCCTCGGGGCCCTCGTCGGTGTCACGTGGTACGTGCACTTCACCACGTGGACGATCGGGATGATTACCGCCGAGGCCGTGGTTGCCTCCGCGCTCATGCTCGGCGCGTCGGGTCGGACCCCGGGCATGGCCCTCATGCGCGTGTGTCTAATCCGCGACGAGGAGGACGCGCAGACTCCTTCGCTCGGTGCTGCCCTGGGCTACACGGCGCTCGCTGTGCTCCTCCAGGTGACCGTTGTGGGCCTGCTCGCCTCGTATGCGATGGTCCGCGACGGGCGTACGTGGCTGAGCGGCCCCACCCATACTCGCTTCGTCGACTTGCGCAAGCACGCGGCGCTTGCCGCTGGCCCGGGCGAGGTCGAGCGCGCGGAGCGTTCGAGCCGGGCTCCCA
>CALBAF010000575.1 GCA_937926415.1 uncultured Actinomyces sp. | reverse complement strand
GGCGGCCTGCTTGACGAGGAGGCGCTCGACTTCCTGCGCGGGAGTGGTTCCGGCGGCGGGGTTACCCGCGGGGAAGGCGGCAACGGCGATCGTCAGGGGCTTGAAGGCGGAGCGCAGGGCCTCGCCCGGGTGAGCGTCGCAGCGACGCTTTTCGACGGTGCGGATCAGGTGGATGAGCTCGGTGGCGCTTCCGACGCCGCCGGGGCCGGGCTCCCAGTCTTCCTGTCCGACGGGCGGGTCTCCGCGCAGCGCCAGGAAGGTGCGCACGCCCGAGTCCAGGTAGTCGTAGACAGTGGAGACGACCTCTTCGGTCGAGTTACCCACGCAGGTCAGGTGCGCGATGGGCTGGATCGGGGTGTCACGCACGAGGCGGCGCACCGTCGAGCGGGCGTTAGAGCGGTCCTTGCCGCCCGCACCGTAGGTGACGGACATGAAGTCGGGGCGCACGCGCAGCAGCTGATCGACCGTGTTCCAGAAGGGTTCTTCCAGGGAGGGCTTGCGCGGGGGCATGACCTCGAAGGACAGGAGCGTGGGCTCGTGGTCGTGGGTGCAGGGACAGGCGTAGGCGTCGTCTGAGAAGGGCACTGTGTAACTCTCGGATGGCGGCTGGCTTCCACGTGGGTGCGCGTTGGCGCGGGTGGTGTGGTGGTGCGCGAGCCTAAGGAATAGCGGACGTCGGTGTCAGCTGCACATTCGGGCACGAATGGACCCGCACATGCGACGGGTGGTGTTCGTTCGTGCGTTCATGACCCCAGTATGTCCGCCTTCGTGCAGGTGGCGCAGGAGGGGTCCACGTAACGGGAGTTTGTGACAGCGCCCGTCTCAGATCGGTGCCGGAGATGCAGTCTCGCCCCCTACCTGCACCTCGCGGGTCGCGTTGCATTCTCCACGCGTAGATCTGCGCGGATTCCAGCCCTGAGTTCTCGCTGCACCCCGCCGAACACTTCGTCCAGCACATACGCGGATAGGTTATGCGCATGCGGATAGGTTATGCGTATCCGGATAGGTTATTAACCTATCCGCATCGTCGTAACCTATCCACATCGTCGTAACCTATCCGCATCCTGACAACCTATCCGCATGCGCAAGTCAGCCCACCAAGCACACCCGTCACAACGGCGACTCGCTGCCTCGCCAACACGATGCGCCTCTCATGCGGTCGGACAGCATCGATTGACGTAGTCCGATAGCTACCGACCATCAGTGTTTGCAAGTTGCCCATTGCACGTATGTATAGCGCGGCCTCACAGGCAACAACGTCGAGGAAAGTACTGATAGCGAATGTTGTGATTGATGTTGAGATAGAACACGAACGAGAGGAATGAGCGAAATCCATCCAAGCGATCACAAATTATGCTGCTATGGACTATCCTAAGGTCATGTCAAGCAACGTCGTGCCGACCGAGGCAAAGCAGCTCACGACGCGTGATATTGTCGCGGCGAACGTTCGTGCTGAAGCTGCGCGCTTGGGATATAACCAGGTCCGATTAGGGCAACTGCTAGGAATTTCACAAGGCGCAATAACGAAGCGATGGCGCGGCGTACGCACGTGGAAACTCGAAGAATTGGACAGCTTAGCAACGGTGCTAGGTGTCTCAGTTGCCGACCTGGTAACACCTACCGGCCGCGAAGTGCGCCTCCGACAGGACTCGAACCTGCAACCTCGGGATTTGCTCACATTTCACATA
>CALBAF010000574.1 GCA_937926415.1 uncultured Actinomyces sp. | reverse complement strand
CCTCGTCCATCTGGACGACTGACCACCAGCGTGTCCTGCGATTCAGCAGGGACCTGGACTTCGGCTGCGTCTGGGTGAACTGCCACATCCCCCTCGTCGCGGATATGCCGCACGGCGGCTTCAAACGGTCCGGCTACGGCAAGGACCTCTCCGTCTACGGCGTGGAGGACTACACACGTATCAAGCACGTCATGAGTGCCCTGTGACGCCCCGGAAGCGAACAGGAGGTCACCCCCATGCGCATTCTGACGGCCTTCACCAATTCGCTCGGCGGTCGAGACTCCTACCACCTAGGGGTGTCTCTCGCTGAAGCGTTCTCGTGCCCACTCGATCTCGTCACCGTCGTCAAGGGCGGCGGGGGACGCTACGTCCTTGACGTCACCGATCACGCCTTCCAGGACGTCGTCGCCACGCAGGTCGACGACTGGATGTCGGAGATCATGGAGGAGCATCAGCCCCGTGTGCCGGTGAGCAAGTACCTGCGGTACAGCCTCTCCTTCCCCGAGGGCATCATCGCCTCGGCCGAGGAGCTCAAGGCCGACCTGCTCGTCGCAGGCGGGGGCCGTCACGGGGTCCTGGGACGAGTGTCCCTCGGCTCCGTGGGGCAGACCCTGCTCAACTCCTCGACTGTTCCGGTCGCCCTGTCCCCGCGCGGCATGAGGCACGCCCCTCTCGACGGACTCTCACGCATCACGGTCATGCTGGGGGAGTCCGGCAGGTGGAGGGGGGTGCTCAGCAAGGCCAGGACCTTCGCTGACAGAGCCGGTGTCCCGTTGCGTCTCGTCACGGTGGCCACCGGGGACTCACAGGACACCGCGGAGATCGAGAAGCGGACCGAGTCCCTGCTCGCCGAGGTGCGCCTGGATCTCACCGGGCTGGACGACCAGCGTGTCCAGATCGTTCACGCCCACTCCATGAGCGCCGCCGTGCTGGCCATGGAGTGGAACAGGAATGAGCTGGCCTTCCTGGGATCGGCGCGACTGGCCCAGAGCGGGCGCCTGTTCCTGGGGCCGGACGCCAACAAGATCCTGCGTGTCCTGCCCGTGCCTCTGG
>CALBAF010000573.1 GCA_937926415.1 uncultured Actinomyces sp. | reverse complement strand
GGTCTCTGCGGAGCATATCTCAACTTCGCATGAGCCGCTGAATTTGAAGAAATTCATTTACGAGCTGGATGTGCCTGTTATGGTCGGCGGCGTGGCAGGGTACACCCAGGCGAAGCACTTGATGCGCACCGGTGCTGCCGGTGTTCTGGTGAGCCGCCTGTGCGAGCCGAGCGCCGAGGTGGGCATGATCGCCGCCGAGGATGGGCGCAGCTACGACGATGGGGGAGTGCGCATCGTGAGTTCGCCCCTGGGGCGCGCTGTCGATACCGCGAGGATCATCGCCCGAGTCTTTGACATTGCCGGCTACCCCTGCGAGGGGCCGGAACTCGACGAGCGTCTGACCGAGCGCTTCTACGGAAGCTTCGAGGGTAAGACCTACGAGGAGATCGCCAGCGAGCAGCCCGAGGCCTACGCGCAGTACCGCGCGCAGGGGGAGTGCGACCTCGCGCAGGTGGAACGATCCGAGGTCGTGGGTGAGCGGGTTCGTGACGCTGTCCTGGAGGCGGCGCGTGCGTGTCGCGGGGACCAGTCTCTGATCGTCGTCTCGCATGGCTCTGCCATCGCGCGGGGCATCGTGTCGCTGCTGGGCCTGGATCCGGCCGTCTTCAACGGTCTGCGCGGCGTCGACAACTGCCACTGGTCTGAGCTTGTTCCCGTGGGGATGTCGACCTCCAAGAGCGCGGCGATCAGCGGGTGGCGCCTGGCGTCGCACAACATCGGCTCGCGCGAGGATATCTTGGGCGCGTAACAGCTTGCGGGCCCCTCGTCACCGCCTGATAGCAAGCTTATTCTGTCGTGTGATGAGGGGCACTTCGTTGGATTTGCGTCATTCTTGAAACGTCCGCTATTATTTATCAGGTCGCCAGGGCGACGAACTAAATAACGGGGCTATGGCGCAGTTGGTAGCGCGCTTCCATGGCATGGAAGAGGTCGGGGGTTCGAATCCCCCTAGCTCCACAAAAGATTTCGACATCCGATTCGGATGTCGATTTTTTTATTGTCTGAACGGCGCCGGTGTCGATGGTTGCACATTGGTCAGTTGAAAGTCTGAAAATATAACGTTTTTGTATCGGCATGTGGGATGTTCACAATCTGTCAAACTAAGAAAGTATTAAAAATAGGCGGATTCACCCATAAAGACTTACTGAAAAAACCTTGAAAAATGCTGAACCGCGTGGAAAGATTTACCTGTTCTTGCTCCACTGTGTTAGGCCGGTAGTCAATGTCGTTCCAGCTCACTCGCACACATACGTCCGTGGTTCTCGCTGCGACCACGATCGCAGCATCCCTCGTTGTTATCCCCGCCCTCGCGGAGGGGAACGCTACCAGCGGTGACACGTTCTGCAATGCCCTGTCTGGCGCAGAAGGGCGCATCACTGCTGAATATAACCCCCTCCTGGCGAGCTATGCTTCGGCAGCTGCAGGCAATTCCTCGGCTCCCGCACTGGACCCTGCCCGCGAATCCGAGCTGCGTGCAGCCCTGGCCGACGCGCAGGCTGCGTTGGAGTCCGCGCAGCAGGCAGTTCATGAGCCCACCGCCTCGGCTGGTGAGGCTGCGCCCGCTGCGTATACCGTCAGCCGTGGCCTCGACTGGGTTGACTGGTCGCAGGTCGACGACGACACCCAGGCTCGCATCATCGAAGCTCTTCTCGTTCAGAAGATGAACGCCTATCGGGCGAGCGCCGGCCTGCCTGAACTGGTTGTCTCCGATACGGTCACCACCGATGCTCGTGCGTGGAGTAAGCACATGTCGGACAGTGATACCTTCAGTCATGACCCGGAGTACCAGCGCTTCGGCGCGGGTAAGCTCGACGGTGGCGATACGACCTATGCCGGAGAGAACATCGCCTACAACCACCGTGAGAACTTCGGGGACAAGTGGGGCGCGTACGGCACCTCGAAGGACCCGATGCAGGCCGCGGATGCTCTCTTCGATCAGTGGAAGAACTCCTCCGGCCACGATGAGAACATGCTCGCCCAGAACAACGTCGTCGGCGTGGGCGTGCACATCGCGAAGCATGGTAACTTCACGCGTATCTACGGCACGCAGAAGTTCTACGCAATCACCAGCGGTTCGCCCAATGTGTCCCGATTCCATACGACCGGCGATAGCGCTTCCGCGTACGGCTTCGACGGAGCCGCTTTCAACGCTGACAACACCAACTACCTTTCCGGCCTCGCGGGCAGTGGCGACGCGCAGCGCGCCAACTCCTGGCAGAACAAGGTGGGTTCTCTTCCTGGCGTCGCCCTGCCTGTCGACGTCTCGAGCCTGCCTGCAAAGGCCGGGTCGGCAGCGCCGGCTCCCTCCACGTCTGCATCCGCTGACGCGGCGCCCTCCGCTGATCGCCAGCAGGCCGTGATCGATGCGCAGGCATCCGTCAATGCCACTCAGGCTGCTCTGGATGAGTACCTGGCGTCGGCTGGTGAGAGCAAGCCAGCCACTTCGCTTGCGGACGTCGACGCTGAACTTGATCGCGTCGCGGATTCCATCGCGTCGCAGACCTCCGTGCGCCCCGAAAAGGATGGTGGCGTGACGCTGCAGGGCGGCGAGCATGCTGGCCGTTACCTGACCGCCACCGAGTATCGTGACACCCTCACACGTTGCATGACCCTGTCGGTCGCCCAGGATGCTAACAACCCCTCCGTGGGTGATGGGGCTGGTTCGACGCCGGAACAGCAGGCTCCGTCGGATGAGGTTCCGGCCATCGCCAATGGTGATGGCAACCCGTCTGTTGCGCCTTCCGCTCCTGCGAATGGTGATGGCAACCCGTCTGTTGCGCCTTCCGCTCCTGCCAATGGCGATTCCACTCCGGTTGCCCCCGACGCGAACGCTCCTGCTGACGATCAGGGTCCTGTGACCGCGCGCGTCGACATCACGCCGAGCGCTGATCCGGCGCAGGCGTCTGCCCCTGAGGCGCAGAATGCTCCTGCTCCGACGCAGGCGCGCGCTGATGCTCTCGCTGCGACCGGCGCGTCCTCCGTGTGGGTGGGCGTCGGAGCCGTTGCGGTTCTGGTTGCCGGCGCTGGTGCGGTTGTCGCATCGCGTCGAGCCAAGCGCTGACGCGTCACTCTCAAGCCTCGCCGATGAATCCCCTCATCGGCAGGGCTCTTTTGTGCTCGTTTATGTCTGTCTGTTGCAGCTGTCAATGAGGACAGTGTCTTATTTTGTGTGTCACATTATTCTGTGTATAGTCAGTAAAGGAATGCTGCGAAACTAATGCAGATTTGTTGGCTGAGTGTGACTGTTCCGGCGAAGGGACTCACTCGCTCGTTGTCTTCTGTTCAGAGAGGAATAAGAAATGCGTCCCATCAATGTGCGCGGGAGTGTCATGGCGGCCCTGGGTGCTGCTGCCCTCGTCGTTGGCCCGCTGGCTCCCGCCTACGCTTTCCCAGTCGTGTCGAGCCAAGACGGTGAGCCTGCGAATGTTGCTGTTGAGGTTCCGGTGGGGGAGCCGACTGCGGATCCGACCGCTGAACCGACGGCGGATCCTGCCCCTAACCCGGACCCTGCCCCCAACCCGGACCCTGCCCCCAACCCGGAACCTGTGCCCACCCCCGAGCCCGCTCCCGTACCGAAGCCCTCGTGGAAGATGGACGCTGTGGGCTGGTGGTACGACCTGGACAATGGCTCGTACGCTCATGATGAAAAGCGTGACATCGATGGGGCGATGTATCGCTTCAACGGCAGCGGCTACATGGTCACCGGATGGTACAACCTTGGGGGATCGTGGGAGTACTACGCCCCCTCGGGCGCTCAGGCGCGTGGATGGACGAACGTGCAGGGAACCTGGTACTACCTGGACCCGCAGAGCGGAGTGATGCGCACGGGTTGGACCGTGGTTGACGGCTCCTGGTACTACCTGGATTCCTCTGGCGCTATGAAGACCGGTTGGCTGAACCAGGGCGGTACCTGGTACTACCTCGGTGGTTCGGGCGCTATGGTGCGTGGATGGAACGCGATCGGCGGCTCCTGGTACTACTTCAGTGAGTCGGGTGCGATGGCGACCGGCTGGCTCCAGCAGGGCAGCTCCTGGTACTACCTGAACGCCTCCGGCGCCATGAAGACCGGCTGGCTGAACCAAGGCGGCACCTGGTACTACCTGAATGACTCGGGCGTTATGGTGCGCGGTTGGAACGCGATCGGCGGCTCCTGGTACTACTTCAACGAGTCGGGCGCAATGGCGACCGGCTGGCTGAACCAGGGCGGTACCTGGTACTACTTCAATGGCTCGGGCGTCATGGCAACCGGCACGCAGTGGATTGGCGGCGAGCGCCACTGGTTCTATGACTCGGGTGCATGGTGGGGCCTGTACCCGGTGCCCTCGAATGGCAGTGGATCCGGAGCGGCAGATGTTGCAACCGGCAATCGCTACAAGGCAATTTGTCACGATGGGTCAGAGAGCTTCTCATCTCCGGGGGCATCCGACTATCGGGGTATGTGTGCGGGGCATGGAGGAATTGCCTACAAGCTCGGATACGGCTGGTGACCCTGTGAATTCACTCTGCTGACCTTCGGGTGAGGTTATCTGCTCTGTATGTGTGTCACATACACGTGCTGTCACTGCGGTAGCGCGTAGAAGTGAACGAGACAAACGAAGGGGGCGTGGCCACGCGGCCACGCCCCCTAGCGTCTTTCGTAGGCTGATCAGCCCGCGTCCACCGCCTGGTTGGCGATCTGGCGCTCACACACGTCGATGAGCTCGCGGATGATGCGGATCGTGCCGGCGGATGCGTCTGCGTGAGCCTCGATCCAGGCCTTGCCGGAGGCGACCACGTCGACCTCGGGGGCGTAGCCCGCCAGCGCGTTCGGGAAGAGCAGCGTCGTGAGGTCCTCGGCGGTGTGGAAGGTGAAGGTCTCCCAGATGCCTGCCAGGGCCTCGAAGTACTCGCCCACGTAGTCGGCGTATGTCGACGGGTTGGTGCGCGCCTGCGCCCAGAAGCCCGAGATCATCGCCCAGCGGGTGTCGTTGGGGATCGAGGTGTCGGTGAGGACCTTGTCCCACACGTCGGCCTTGATCCACTCACCCTCGCGGGCCGCGCGAGCGGCGGCTGCGTTCTGGTGGCCGGTCATCGTGTCGTCGGTGGCCTCCAGGGCTGCGATGTCCTCCTCGGTGGCGGCGCCACCGCGCACGAGAGCGATCAGCAGGTCCCACTTGAGGTCGACGTCGAGGTCCAGGCCGTCCAGGGTCTGGGTGCCGTCGTAGAGGGCTCGGATGGCCTCGAACTGCTCGGGGCTGGTCGCGTTGCGGGCCGCGGCGG